>JBCCMR010000051.1:0-12865 GCA_039026255.1 Pseudomonadota bacterium | reverse complement strand
CACCGGGGTTTCGCAGTGCACAAGCTTCGTGTTGGGTCGCAGGGCCTGGGCTAAAAGTTCGGGCTGCGACAAGTCCACAAGGGACACCTCGATCCCGAACCGGGGCAGCGTATCGCGCGCCAGTTCGGCCACCCCCGCGTAGGACACGTCTGACACGATCACATGGTCGCCCGACGACAGAAGGCTTATGAAAATGGCCGAAGCCGCGGCCATGCCGGATGCAAGGCAAAGGGCGTCTTCGGTCCCCTCCAGCGCGGCCACCTTAGCGGCCAGGGCATTCAGGTTCGGGCTGGCCCAGCGGGAATAGAGAAATGGGCTGTCTTCGGTCAGGTCTGCTGCGCTGAAGCCTGCGTCCTCGCTCACGACAAAGGTCGATGTCATGTGGATCGGCGGGGCCGACGCCCCGGTGGTTGGATCGGGCGCATCGCCCGCGTGCACGGCCTTTGTGGCCAGCCCAGTATCGCGATTTGTCTTGGCCATGGCGGTCCCCATTTTTTGAGCAGCATTGGCGTTGGGGCGCGGCGCTGGCAAGGGGATTTGACAGCCTTGACCCCCGCGCACTGCTAGACCCGGATGGCGCGCCATGCGCGGCGGAGTATCAGGATCACCAACACCGCCAAGGACCCATAGAGAAACCCGTGTTTGCCCAGGCTCAAGAGCCCCGCAGCGGCGGCGGTGTCGGCGTCCACCGGCAAGGGCGCCGCGGTCATGCGCCAGATCAGCACATTTTCGCCCCAGTCGAATAACGCAGCCAGCAGGATCGTCAGGCTCAGCAAACGCCAGCGCAGGTTTTCAGCCATCGACCAGGCAAGCGCGCCGAACAGCGAGGCGTAGACCGCCGGGTGCAGGATATCGGCCACCATGATCAGCCGGTAGCGGTCCCAGGCTTCGGGGCCGTAGGCGCCGAGAATGGCGTTTACCCGGTCGTGGGCGTAGCCGATTTCCATATCTAAGATCGGCATTCCGGTCAGGGCGTCAATTCGCGCGACGTTGGAATATATCACCCAGGCCAGTCCCGCTTCGAGGATTAGCACCGCCGCAAAGACCGGGCGGCGCAGCACGAACTGGAAATAGGCATCGAACATAGGCCGAAGCCTAGCGCAGGGCCGGGGGCTGGGAAACGGGCTTCCGCAGGCGCAGGCGGGGTGGGGCCGTCAGGGGCGCCTTCGGCCCCGGCGCAGGGCCTATTCGCCCCCGCCGACCGAGCAGAACTTTGCTCCAGACGCGCTTTGGCATTTGGATGTGAAACCGCCGCCGCCGGCACTAGCAAACCCCCCGCCCGAAGGCGCGCGTCGGATTTTAACCGCGGCTTTCTCCTCCTGTTGGGACTTCTTCATCAGCGCTGTTAGAAGGTTCTTCGGTGCCTCATCTGGGGATGCGGCGTCCGTTTCGGCCGTTTCGGTGGCATCGCGGCCAAGTCCCGCTACCATGTTGCCCCGCGGCGCCGCTGCCGGCTCCACGTCACCGGTTTCTATGGCTTTTAATTCGCCGTCGATTGCCGCCGGGATCGGACCAGCCGGGTTGCCATTCTCGTCAAGCCCGCGCCGCGCGGCAAATGCGGCCATGTCCATACCCGATAGAAGCATCCGGACATCGGCCATCGGCGCATTGGTCAGAACCGCCATTGTCGTGTCGTGGCCCACTTGGGCGGTCAGGTTGATAATACTCGCGTTTTCGTACACCCGCCGCTGAAAGGTTAGCCCGGCGATGCTTTCTGCCGGGCCGTCTCGATGGGCGCCAATAAAAAGCCAGCTAAAGTTTGGGTTTGCCGGCTTTTCCCGGGTCTTTTGCCGGGCGCTAAGGCGCAGGAAAATCACCTTGTCGCCGCGCACGAACTTCACATCCTGGGACCGCGTTAGTTGTGCCGCGCCCCCCGCACCAGCGAGCGAACGCAATGATTTCTTATCATTGAGAGTGAGCTTCAATTTGTAATCGACCGTGAAATCCACAATTTCCCCGTGGTTCGTGGCAGCAATCTGCCAGCCGGTCGGGGTGGCCGGAAAGAATTCCCCCAAAAAGACGTGGCGGGCGGTTTCAAACTGCCCGTCCACCTTCGACCAAAGCGCTGCCAGCATACCCGGCGCCTGACCCCCGGCGTCTAGACGGTCCCGGGTTTCGGCCATCTCTCGGTTGGTTTTGTCCAGATCATAGGGTTTGGCCGCCGGGGCCATAAGGTAAAAGCCCGCCACCATCACGGCGCAGGCTGAAGCAAGGACAACGGCAAGATAGCGGGGCATAGGTAGCACCTGTTTTGCGGGTTTGCGACGGGTGCCGGTCTAGGTGCCGGTTGGGGCCAAATTACGGCCCCCCCATGCCAATCCCAAGGCAGCGCCAGGGGCCCTGGAAACCCCCACCCCTGCGCCCTACCCTTAGGCAAAAGGAGAGACCCCATGACCGCTTCTACCTCCACCACCGGCGAAAACCCGTTTCTGGCCCCTTGGGAGGGCCCTTTCGCGCTCCCGCCTTTTGATCGGATCGAGGACGACCATTTTGCCCCGGCTTTTGATGCGGCTTTCGCGCAATCGCGCGCCGCCATCGACGCCGTGGCAAATAATCCGGAGCAGCCGACCTTCGCGAATACGGTTGAGGCGCTCGAGACGGCGGATGACCTCATGGACCGGGTGTCGGGCGTGTTCTTCAACGTCTCTGGCAGCGACAGCAACTCGGCGCGCCAGGCGCTGCAACGGGATCTCGCCCCTCGCTTTGCGGCGTTCCACTCTGACACGATGATGAATGCGGCGCTTTTTGCGCGCATCGACCGGCTTTACCAGGGTCGCGCGGACCTTGGCCTGACGGCTGAGCAGACCCGCGTGCTGGAACTTTACCACCGCATGTTTGTGCGCGCAGGTGCAAAGCTGACCGGCGACGCTAAGGCGCGCCTGCCCGAGGTCACAAAACGGCTGGCGGAGCTTGGCACCGCCTTCACCCAGAACCTTCTGAAAGACGAAGCCGACTGGTTCATGGCGCTCGAAGCAGCCGACCTGGAGGGCTTGCCCGACTTCCTGCAATCCGCCGCTGCCGAGGCCGCCCGCGAGCGGGGCCGCGACGACTGGGTGATCACGCTGTCGCGGTCGCTTATTGTGCCTTTCCTGCAGTTTTCGCCGCGTCGCGACCTGCGGCAGACCGCTTTTGCCGCCTGGGGTGCCCGGGGCGCGGGCGGGGGTGACACCGATAACCGCGCAATCGCGCAGGAAACGCTCGAACTGCGCCAGGAGCGTGCGTCGCTTTTGGGTTACGCAAGCTTTGCCGATTTTAAACTCGAAACCGAGATGGCCAAAACACCCGCGGCCGTGCGCGATTTGCTGATGGCCGTCTGGAAACCCGCCAGGGCCGCCGCTGACCGGGATGCGGCACGGCTCACGGACCTGATGCGCCAGGACGGCGTAAATGGCCCGCTGGAACCTTGGGACTGGCGCTATTACGCCGAAAAGCTGCGCAAGGCCGACTTCGATCTCGATGAGGCGGAATTGAAACCTTACCTGCAACTCGACGCGATGATCGAGGCCGCTTTCGACTGCGCCAATAGGCTTTTCGGGCTGACGTTCCACCGGCTGGATGTGCCGCTCTACCACCCAGATGCGCGCGCCTGGGAAGTGCGCCGCGGCGACCGGCATATGGCGGTTTTCATCGGCGACTACTTCGCGCGATCCTCCAAACGCTCCGGCGCCTGGTGTTCGCGATTCCGGGCCCAATCGGCGCTGGGCAAAGAGGTCCGTCCGATCACCGTAAACGTTTGCAACTTTGCCAAGGCACCCGCCGGGCAACCGGCACTTTTGACATTTGATGACGCGCGCACGCTGTTCCACGAATTTGGCCACGCGTTGCATTCCATGCTCTCGGATGTGACCTACGGATTTATTTCCGGCACCTCGGTCGCCCGGGACTTTGTCGAACTGCCGAGCCAGCTTTACGAACACTGGCTGTCGGTACCCGAAGTGTTGGAAAAATACGCCCGCCATGCGGATACCGGCGCGCCCATGCCCAAAGATCTTCTCGACAGGCTTTTGGCAGCCGAGAACTTTGACCAGGGCTTTGCCACGGTGGAATACACGGCCAGCGCGCTTGTGGACCTCGACTACCACGCTGCGCCGCCGCCCGCTGATATCATGGCGCGCCAGGGCGAAATCCTGGCCGGCCTTGGGATGCCCCAGGCGATCACCATGCGCCACGCAACGCCCCATTTCGCCCACGTGTTCAGCGGCGACGGCTATTCCAGCGGATACTACAGCTACATGTGGTCCGAAGTGATGGACGCCGACGCCTTCGAGGCATTTCGCGAAACCGGCGATGCCTTCGACGCGGCTACGGCTACTCGCCTCCACGACCATATCTATTCCGCTGGGGGACGTGCCGACGCAGAGGAGTTGTACCTGGCTTTCCGGGGCGCCATGCCCCAGGTGGAGGCGCTCTTGCGGGGGCGCGGGCTCTTGGACGCGGCCTGATGCGGGCGGCCTTCTATCGGCGCCAGGGCCCAGCGACCCAGGTGCTCGAACTCGGTGACCTGCCTGATCCGGTGCCCGGCCCGGGCGAAGTCCTGGTGGCCCTCGCTACCTCGGGCGTGAACCCTTCTGATGTGAAGCTGCGCGCTGGCTCGCGGCCCATGGGCGCCGACCTGATTGTACCTCACTCCGACGGGGCAGGCCGGGTGCTAGCGCGAGCCCCAGGAACCGAAGGACCCAAAGAAGGCGCGCGCGTCTGGATCTGGAATGGCCAATGGCAGCGCCCGTTGGGCACGGCTGCGTCGCTAATCGCGATCCCGGCGGCCCAGGCGGTGCCACTCCCGGACGCGGTCAGCGACGCAGAGGGCGCCTGTCTGGGCATCCCCGCGATGACCGCGGCCCGGGCGGTCTTTTGCGAAGGCCCGGTAGATGGCTGCCAGGTCTTGGTGTCCGGGGGCGCGGGGTCCGTGGCGCGCTACGCAATCCAGATGGCCAAAGCCCGCGGCGCCACCGTCACCGCCACGGTCAGTACCCCTGAAAAAGCCGCATATGCCCTCGCGGCGGGGGCCGACCATACCGTTTTCTATCATTCCGAAGACGCAGCGGCGCAGATCCTTGACCTAACCGGTGGTATTCACCATGCCGTGGAGCTTGAGTTCGGCGTCAACGCCCAGATTTTGGCCCAGGTGATGCGGATCAACGGCACAATCGCCGCGTACGGCAGCGCGCAGGCGCCCACCCCCGAGATGCCCTTTATGGCTATGATGTTCAAAGACCTCACGCTGCGGATGATCTTGGTCTACTCCCTGGCGCCCACGGCCCGTGCGGCCGCGCAATCCCACCTGATGGAGCTTTTGATCGAAGGCGCGCTGACCCATGCCGTGGCCGCGGAATACCCGCTTAAAGACGTAGCCAAAGCGCACATGAAGGTAGAGGCCGCCGACAAGTTGGGCACTGTAGTCCTGACCCTTTGACACCGCCATGCGAGCTTTAACGGCCTGACGTAACCAAAGGCACGCGCAGCTCTTCTTTTCTGTTCCAATACTTTCGACGAAGGCATCTTTGGTAGCCCACTGCACGCGGTCAGAAAATCAGGCGCGCCCTGCGAGTTGAGCGAACCAATGTGCCCCGGTCAGTCGCGGAGTTCTTGTTCAAACACACCCCAAAGTTGGGCTTTCAAAACCCAGCCTTTTTGGCCTTGGGCGCTCACCTCGCACCAGGCGGGGCCGCAGGCACCTAGGCGCAAAAGCGCGCCGCGTTCGGCCCAGGCGCGGGTGGCTGCCGCCTCGTTTGGTTTAAGCCGAACCGCCACGCGATTATCCACCACCTGGGCATACCGTACCCCCGACAAAAGTGAATAGTGCATCCAGCCGCCCTGGCCCTCGTGATCCTGCACTCGACGCCAGTGTCCGTATTCCGCCACCACTTTCAGCGGCATGTGGGGGTGTTTGAACACCCAGTCCACCCGATGGGTTAGGCTGGGGCCCCGGCGTACATTGCCTTCTTCGGCTTTCATAGAAACAAACCGCGGCAGCGGTAGGCTTGTGACTGGCCCGCGGTCAGCGGCGGCGGCCCAGCCCGCCCAGGTGATTGCCACCAGCGCACCTGCCAGCACAAAAGGCTCGAAAAGCCTCTTCCACAAATGCGTTCTATCTGTGCGCCTTTGGGCTGCCATTGCTCTGTCTCGGCCTGATTGGGGTCTTTGGTCTTGCCCCTTTATGTAAAAACTTGCCAGACTGACCCCTGCAAGTCCAGGGGTGAGAGGTGTGACATGGCCCTGTCAAAGCTCAAGGTTGTGGTCACGCGCAAGCTGCCCGATCCTGTGGAAGCTCGCCTGGCGGAGCTTTTCGATGTCGACCTAAACGCGGACGACACCCCGCTGAGCCGTGCGCAACTGACTGCGGCCTTGTGCACGGCTGACGTGCTGGTGCCCACGCTAAACGACACGGTCGACGCGGGAATGCTGGCCCAGGCGGGCGGCCGGATGCGATTAATTGCTAATTATGGCTCGGGCGTGGACCACATCGACGTAGCCACGGCGCGCCAGCGGGGTATCCTAGTGTCGAACACCCCTGGCGTTTTGGCCGACGACACCGCCGACATGACCATGGCGCTGATGCTCGCAGTGATGCGCCGCTTCCGGGAGGGGTCCACCCATATGCAGTCTGGCGACTGGCAGGGCTGGTCTCCCTCGGCATTCTTGGGTGCTCGGCTCGGCGGGAAACGCTTGGGCATTTTGGGCATGGGACAGGTGGGCAGCGCGGTGGCCCGCCGGGCGCAGGCTTTCGGCATGCAGATCAACTACCACAACCGGCGACGGCTCCATGCTGACACCGAAGCTGAGCTTGGCGCGACCTACTGGGAAAGTCTCGACCAGATGCTGGCGCGGGTCGATGTCATTTCGGTGAACTGCCCGCACACGCCGTCGACGTTCCACCTACTGAATGCCCGTCGTCTGCGTTTGATGAAGCCGAGCGCGGTCATCGTGAATACCTCTCGCGGGGAGGTCGTGGATGAAAACGCCCTCACGCGGATGCTGCGGGCGGGGGAATTGGCGGGCGCGGGGCTCGACGTCTTTGAGCACGGCAACGAAATCAATCCCCGCTTGCGTGGGCTGCAGAATGTGATGCTGCTGCCGCATATGGCCTCCGCCACCGAAGAGGCACGCGTGGAGATGGGCGAAAAGGTCATTATCAACATCAAGACCTTTGATGATGGGCACCGGCCGCCAGATCAGGTCGTGCCCAGTATGCTTTAGCCAGGCGCCTTTGCCGCAGGGCGCTTTTCTGGGGAGGTAGGCGCCCTAGTTCCGCCCGATGACAGACGCCGCCGCCATCTACCCGCACCAGCTTTACGCCGACCACCCAGCCCTTGCCCCAGGGCGCCCGGTCTATCTGATTGAGGACCCGCTCTACCTGGGCGAATGGCCGACGCACCGCCAGCGCGCGCTGCTGCACCGGCTTTCCATGCAAGCCTACGCCAAACGGCTCGAAGCGGCGGGCCACCGGGTCACGACGCTTTCGGGGCTCGGTTCAAGCGGTGAGGCGATCGCGTGGATTGCCCAGGACGGGGTGGATGCGCTCCACATAGCGGACACCACCGACACCTGGCTTGAACGCCGTCTCAAGAAGGCCGCAACCAGACATCAGATGACGCTGCACCGCTACCCGTCGCGGCTTTTCATGCTTTCTAAGGAAGAGGCGGTCGCCCGCTACGAAAGTTCGGGTCGCTACATGGCCAAGTTCTACCGCAAGCTTCGCGAGGACACGGGCATTCTTTTGACCGGCGACGGTGGGCCGGTAGGTGGAAAATGGTCCTTTGACGCCGAAAACCGCAAAAAACTGCCCAAATCGGTGACGCTGCCCGCCGACATCGTGGCCTACGGGAACAGTGAAACAACTGCGGCTGTTGATTGGCTGGGCAGCCTCAAGGGAGAGTTCTACGGCGATGCTCAGGTCTGGCTGCCCTACACCCACGAAGGCGCTGCGGCGTGGTTAGAAAGTTTCCTTAAAGACCGGTTTGGTGATTTCGGTACCTATGAAGACGCGCTCACCACCCGGTCGGTACGGGTGTTCCATTCGACCCTGTCGCCCCTGATGAACATCGGCCTTTTGACCCCGCGCCAGGTGGTGGAACGTACGCTTGAATACGCCGCCGCCCACAAAGTGGCGATCAACAACACCGAAGGTTTCATCCGCCAGGTCATCGGCTGGCGCGAGTTTATCCGCGCCGCCTACGAGACCGAAGGCACTGCCATGCGCCGCGCCAACTTCTGGACGTTTGACGCCCAGCTGCCCGAAGGCGTTTGGACCGGCGAGACTGGGGTAGAACCGGTCGACTTGGTGATCCGCGGCGCGCTTAAATGGGGGTATTCCCACCACATCGAACGGCTCATGGTTATGGGCAATTGGATGCTTTTGATGCGTATCCATCCCGACGCCGTCTACCGCTGGTTCATGGGCATGTACGTGGACGCCTATGACTGGGTCATGGTGCCCAATGTGTACGGCATGAGTCAGTTCGCCGACGGCGGCAGCTTTGCTACGAAGCCTTATATCTCGGGCGCAAACTACCTCAAGAAAATGAGCGATTACGCCGGCGGCACCTGGGAAAAGGACTTCACGGCGCTCTACTGGGCCTTTATCCGCGACCACCGCGGCGTCTTTGAGGGCAACTACCGCCTGTCGATGATGCCGCGCACGCTCGACAAGATGAAACGCGAGACCCGCGACGCCCACATGGAGCGAGCGGCTTCTCTCTTGCCCTGAGCGCGACCATGGGCCAAGCGGGTCCGCAAACGCGAAGGAGCCGCCCCATGGATATCGAATCGAAACTGGCCGAGATGGGCCTGACCCTGCCCGACGCCCCCGCCCCAGCGGCAAATTACGTCCCCTACGTGGTCGTAGGGAACCTGGTGTTTGTGTCCGGTCAGATATCCAAAGATGGCGACCGCTGGATCAAGGGCAAGCTTGGCGCGGACGCCGATTTGGCCAAGGGCGTGGAGGCGGCGCAGGTCTGTGCCCTGAACCTTTTGGCGCAGGTGAAAGCGGCGGCGGGTGGCGACCTTTCGCGGCTCAAGCAAGTGGTGCGTCTGGGCGGTTTTGTGAATTGCACCGGCGATTTCATGGATCAGCCCGCCGTGATCAACGGTGCCTCGGATCTTTTGGGAACGCTTCTGGGGGCAGCAGGCCAGCACAGCCGCGCGGCGGTTGGCGCGCCATCGCTGCCTTTTGGCGTGGCGGTGGAAATTGACGGGGTGTTCGAACTCTCGTGACCCGGGGGCCGCGTCTCGATCCGGGGTTTCTGACCCGGCCCCTGGCGCACCGGACGCTCCATGACGTGCGCGCTGGCCGGCCAGAAAATTCGCTTTCTGGCGCCCGGGCGGCGGTTTTGGCGGGCTATGGGATTGAGGTCGACATCCAGCGCAGCGCTGACCGGGTGGCGATGGTCTTCCACGACGATGTGCTTGACCGGCTGACCGCCCGCGGCGGACCGGTGGCAGCGCTTAGTGCGGCGGATCTGAGCAAAACGCGGCTGACCCACGGGACCGAAGGCATCCCAACGCTGGGCGCGCTTCTGGAGGTGGTATCAGGCCGCGTCCCGCTTTTGATCGAGGTTAAGGACCAGACCGGCAGCCTAGGCGACGCGGACGCGGGGCTCGAAAATGCGGTGGCCCAAGCCCTGGCGGGTTACCCGGGGCCTGTAGCGGTCATGTCATTTAATCCCCATTCGGTGGCGCGGCTTGCCAAGCTTTTGCCAGGCGTGGCGCGCGGGCTTGTCACCGACCCTTTCGCGCGCGACGACTGGCCCGAGTTCAGCGAAGCGCGCCTTAAAGCGTTGCGCGCGATGCCAGATCTGGACCGGGTCGGGGCCACGTTCGTTAGCCACAACTGGCGCGACCTGGGCGCGCCGGCGGTGGCCCAGGCCCGGGACAGCGGTCGCGACGTGCTGACCTGGACCGTGCGCAGCCACGACGAGGAAGCGGTAGCGCGCAAGGTGGCCCAAAACGTGACCTTTGAGCGGTATCTGTCCCCGGTGCCCGCCTAGGTGTGCGGCGGTTGAAAGCCGAGCCCGTTGCCCCAGGTTGGCGTGCAGACGACGGACAAAGGCGGCATGGACGGCAGCGCAAACCTTGAAGTGACGGTGATTGGTGGTCTGGACCAGATCGACGCCGGCGAATGGGATGCCTGCGCTTGCCCCGAAGCCGCTGGCGGCGGGCCGCCGAACGACCCGTTTACCACCCATCGCTTCCTAAAGGCGCTGGAAGACAGCGGCAGTGTCGGCCCCGGCAGCGGCTGGCAGGCTCGCCATGTGTTGGCCCGCCGCGATGGCGCCCTGATCGGCGTCATGCCCTGCTATGCCAAGGGTCACAGCCAAGGCGAATACATTTTCGATTATAACTGGGCCCATGCCTATGAAAACTCGGGCGGTCGCTATTATCCCAAGCTGCAAGTGGCGGTGCCTTTCACACCCGCGACCGGGCGCCGATTCCTTACCCGCCCGGGGGCAGAGGTATTGGGAATGCAGGCGCTGACCGAAGGGGCAGTGCAACTGGCCGCGCAAAACGAACTCAGTAGCCTGCACGTTACCTTTTGCACCGAGGCGGAGGCCCTGGCTGGGGCCGAGATGGGCCTCCTACACCGGACGGGGCAACAGTTTCACTGGCTCAATGACGGCTACGGGGATTTTGACGCTTTCCTGGGGGCGCTGTCGTCGCGTAAACGCAAGAACATCCGCAAAGAGCGGCGCACCGCGGCGGATTTTGGCGGCACGATCGAGGCCTTTACCGGCGACCAGATTGAACCGGCCCATTGGGACGCATTCTGGCGGTTCTACCAGGACACGGGCGCGCGCAAATGGGGCACGCCCTACCTGACGCGGGACTTCTTTGATCGTGCGCAGGAAACGCTGCGCGACGATATGCTTTTGGTGATGTGCAAGCGGGATGGGCGTTGGGTGGCCGGAGCGCTGAACCTGATCGGGCGCGACTGCCTTTATGGGCGCTACTGGGGCTGCATCGAAGACCACCCCTGCCTGCACTTCGAGGTCTGTTATTACCAGGCCATCGACTATGCCATTGCCCACGGCCTGGGCCGGGTGGAGGCGGGTGCCCAGGGTCAGCACAAGCTGGCGCGCGGCTACCTGCCCACCACGGTGCATTCGCTTCATTGGATAGCGGATGCGGGTTTTCGCGACGCAGTAGCGCGCTATCTCGAAGCCGAGCGGGACGCAGTCGACGAAGAGATCGAGGTCCTGACCGCCTACGGGCCGTTTCGCAAATCACCCCCCACGGAGGAAGCCGATGGCTGAGAAACTGACCGATATGTCCGCGCTCGACCCGCTTTTGGCCGCGGGCTGGACCCGCCAGACCGACCGCGACGCGATCGAGAAGGAATTCAAGTTCAAATCCTTCGTGGAAGCCTGGGGTTTCATGTCCCGTGCCGCGATATGGGCAGAAAAGCTAAACCACCATCCGGAGTGGTTTAACGTCTACAACCGCGTTCAGGTCGTGCTTACCACCCATGATGTGGACGGGTTGAGCGATCTGGATGTGAAGTTAGCGTCAAAAATGGATGCCCTTGCGGACTGACCCTTCCCGCGACGGATCGCAGGCTTTATCCCGTATTAAGGGACACGAAACAGCGGTTTATTTGCGGGGCATACGATGGCGGATGGCGCATCTTTTTCGGGCACTACGTTTCTCAACATTCTGGAACCTGACGGCTGGGCCGAAGGCCTAGCGGCAGTTGATGCGGTTCTTTCCGGTGGCCTATCTTCTACTAACACCACCAGCAACACCTACAGCCGTATCGGCGTTTCCGACACCGGTGTCCAGATTGTCGCCACGGGGTCCAACTTAGACTTTATTGGCGACATCCTGACCGGGGGGACGTTTACCAGCATAGAACTTTATGTAGGTGGCATTGCGGTAGCGAGGCTTGAATCACTAGACATAGACGCTGTCGAATATGTTGATGCGCTCGACGTTTGGGAAGCAGGCGACAGCACCGGGTTTTTCGCGCTTATCAGCACCGGCTACAGTGCGGTCGTCACCGGTTCGAACCGGGCCGACACGGTGGATTTCTCGGATTTGTGCTATGTTGAGACCGCAGGCGACCTGGGGGTCGGTGCCGATGTTTTTATCGGTACCGACATGATCGACAGCATCACCGGCGGCGCGGGCACCGACAGCCTTTCGGGCGCCGCGGGGAATGACAGCCTGTCCGGCAACGCCGCCGCCGATACGTTGGCGGGCGGCGGCGGGGACGACACGCTCAACGGCGATGGCGGCAACGACAGCATTGCCGGGGGCGCCGGGGCTGACGTCATCAACGGGGGTGCCGACGACGACGTGATATCGGGCGGCACTGGCGCCGACTGCCTGAACGGCAACAACGGAAATGACACCATTTCCGGCGGATCGGGCGACGATTGCATCGACGGTGGCAACGGCGCCGACAGCATCACCGGGGGCGGCAATGATGACACGATCTACGGCGGCGCCGAGGCCGACACCATCGACGGCGGCGCTGACGATGACGTGCTTTTGGGCAACAACGGCGACGACGTGCTGATGGGGAACTCTGGCGACGACTTTATTTTCGGCCATGCGGGCAACGACACTGTCACCGGCGGCGGGGGCGACGATACTATTGAGGCGGGGGCGGGCGACGACAGCATCGCGGGCGGCAACGGCAGCGATGACATCGAGGCGGGCGCGGGCCACGACATCATATATGGTGGGTCCGAGAATGACTATATCTTCACCGGTTGGGGCGCCGACACCGCCTGGGGTGGCAGCGGCGACGACCTGATTGTGGGTTGGATCGGCGACGACATTATCTACGGCGGCGAAGGTTACGACAAGCTGGGCGGGGATGGCGGCATCGACACGCTCTACGGCGGCACCGGACGGGACGAATTTT
>JBCCMR010000050.1:0-12893 GCA_039026255.1 Pseudomonadota bacterium | reverse complement strand
TGCGGACCTGGCGCGGCTACCTCAGGGGACTGGGTCGCTGGGCGACCGGATGGCCCGCGCGATGGGCGCCCGCGGCCCGGTACGCCACCCCGGGTCCGTGGCCGTCATTGGCGCCGATATCCCAGGCATCCGCCGCCGCCACATTGCCGCGGCTTTTTCGGCGCTTGGGTCCGCCGACGCCGTGATTGGCCCGGCGCCAGATGGTGGTTATTGGCTTTTGGGTTTGCGCCATCCGGCGCGCGCGCCCCGGGGCTTTCTGCTTGGCGTCCGTTGGAGCACGGCCCACGCCCGATCCGACACCCGCGCCACGCTCCACCCCCGTCGCATCGCCGAGACCGCCACCCTGCGCGATGTGGACACCCTGGCCGATCTGCGCGCCTTGCGCAGTGGCGGCCGACCTAGGCGCGGCGCGTGACGGCGCGTGACGGGCCTGGGGCGACCGTGCTAGGGCACGCCTATGCAAAGCTTGCCTTCCAAAGACGACATCCTGGCGTTCCTCCGGGACAATCCTACCCAGACCAGCAAACGCGACGTGGCGCGGGCCTTCGGGCTCAAGGGCGCGGCGAAGATCGAACTGAAACGGCTTTTGCGGGACATGGCCGACGAAGGACTGATTGAAAAGCGCAAGCGGCGCTTCAGAGAACCCGGCAGCCTTCCGCCGGTCACGGTCCTGCGCATGGAAGCCGGGCCGGACGGCGACCTTTACGGCATACCGGCAGAATGGGACCAGAGCGACCCCGCCCCCCGGGTGCTCTATATGCCCGGGCGCAAGGACCCGGCGCTTGCACCGGGGGACCGCGTCCTGGCGCGCCTGACCAAGGTCCCCGGGGAGGTGCCCTATGAGGGCCGCTTGATCCGGCGTATCGGGACCGGTCCGCGGCGGATGCTGGGCATCTACCGGGTGGGCAGCGAGAGCGGCCGCCTGGTGCCCGTAGACAAACGCAACGACCGTGAAAGCATCGTTCCCTCGGGGGAGACCGGCGGCGCCAAGGATGGCGAGCTTGTGGAGGCGGAAACCATCGGTCGCGCCCCGCGCATGGGCCTGGCCCGGGTGCGCGTGGTCGAACGACTGGGCGATCCGGGCGCGCCCAAGGCTATCAGCCTGATCGCCATCCACGAGCACGGCATCCCCGACCACTTTCCCGACGCCGCCGTCGTCGAAGCGGAAACCGCCCAGCCGGTGGCGCTTGGCGACCGTCTGGACTTGCGTCACCTGCCGCTTTTCACCATCGACCCGACTGATGCTCGCGACCACGACGACGCAATCTGCGCGATCCCCGATGAGGATCCCAAGAACGCGGGCGGTTATGTTGTCTGGGTGGCCATCGCCGATGTGGCCCATTACGTGCGCCCGGGGTCTGCGCTGGATGACGAGGCGCGCAAGCGCGGCAACTCCACCTACTTCCCTGACCGGGTTGTGCCGATGCTGCCTGACGCCCTGTCGGGCGATCTGTGTTCACTTCACGAAGGGGCGGACCGGCCCTGCATCGCCGTGTGTGCGCGGCTTAGCCCCATCGGCGAAAAGATCGAACACAGCTTTCACCGGGCGATGATGCGGTCGCCCGCGTCGTTGAATTACGGCCAGGCCCAGGTGGCGGCGGAGGGACAGCTTGATGCGGTGACAGAACCGCTGGCCCAGGCAATTGCGGACCTTTTTGGTGCCTACGCCTGCGCCGTGAAGGCCCGGGATGCCCGCCAACCGCTGAACCTCGACCTGCCGGAGCGTCAGATCGTGCTCAGCGAAGAGGGTCGCGTGACGTCGGTTGCGTTCAAGGATCGGCTGGACGCGCACCGACTGGTGGAGGAGTTCATGGTCATGGCCAACGTTTGCGCGGCCGAAACGCTGGAGGCGCACCGGACCAGGCTCCTTTACCGGGTGCACGAAGAACCGTCGCCCGAGAAGCTCGACGCGCTGCGCGATGTGGCCGAGGCCGCGGGGCTCAAATTCGCTCGAGGCCAGGTCCTGCGCACCGTGCAACTGAACAAGCTTTTGGATGCCGCAGCAGGCACCGAGGACAGCGAGGTTGTGTCGATGACCGTGCTCAGGTCCATGACGCAGGCCTACTACGGCCCGGAAAACATGGGGCACTTTGGTTTAAACCTGAAACGCTACGCGCATTTTACGTCGCCCATCCGGCGCTATGCGGACCTGGTGGTGCACCGGGCCCTTGTGGCGGCCCACGGCTGGGGAGACGACGGGCAAGCGGTGTCGGACCTCGACGCGCTTAGGGCCACGGGGGACTGGGTCAGCCAGACTGAAAGGCGATCCATGCTGGCCGAAAGGGACACTGCGGACCGCTATCTTGCGGCGTTCCTTAGCGAGAGGGTCGGCGACGAATTCGCCGGGCGCGTCAGCGGCATCGCAAAATTCGGGCTTTTTGTGAAACTTGACGACAGCGGCGCCGACGGAATGGTGCCGCTGTCCACCCTGGGGCGCGAATACTGGGTTTATAACCGCGATGCCAACAGCCTAACGGGCGACCAGTCGGGCCGGGTGATCCGGGTGGGTGATATGGCTACGGTGCGCTTGGCAGAAGCTGCGCCGGTTACCGGTGGGTTGCTGCTTGAGGTCTTGGACATCGCAGGCAAACCACTGCCGCAATCCTCGGGCGGCCGCCGGGCTCGCGGCCCGGGTAAGGCTGGTCCGAAAAATCTAGCCCGCAAGCGCCAAGTTACGCGCGGTGGAGGTGGTCGCCGATCTAAATGAGCCGCTGCCGCGGCACGCCATTTTGCCTTTTGGCAATACAAAACCCAGACAGATTGCCTCTTATCCTGCGGGGCTGCGGATTGCGCTGGACGTGCCTGAATTTCCCTTCTGGCCACAATTGCCCGACAAGCCGCTGAAATGTTTCTTGAATCAAGCTATTGTGGATAACTTTTGGATCTTCACAAAGTCTAGAAATTTGTTACGCTTTGTCGCAGTTGGGTCTGGTAATGCCCGGGACAGGGCAGGGGCCGTGGTGCGGAACGGTTATGAAGGGATAAGTGCGTTGAAGCGATTGACTAAGGGGATCGCGCTGGCGTTGACGGGGCTGGCTCTGGCGGGGCAGACCGCCGCAGCAGACGTGGACGTGCGCAAATCGAGCCAGGTGCGTTCGGAACGTTATGTGCCTGGGGTTTGGGTGGACCCGGACGGGTGCGAGCATTGGGTGATGGATGACGGGGTTGAGGGGTATATGACGCCCCACGTGACCCGCCAGGGCATCCCGGTCTGCAACCGCGGTAATCCTTGCATGATTATGAACAGCGACCAGCTATTTGCGGTCGACAGCTCTAGTATCAGTCGCCACGGACGCGCCCGTCTTCAAGAGTTTTTCCGCACTGCGTCGGCGCGGACGTTTATCATCGAAGGCCATACCGATAGCACTGCCTCGGACGCCTATAATATGCGCCTGTCCGAGCGCCGCGCCCGTGCCGTCGCCGCGGTTGCGTCAGGGGTAGGCAAGCCCGCGCAGGTGCGTTGGTACGGGGAACGTGACCCGCGTGCCACCAACCGCACCCATGCTGGGCGCCAGAAAAACCGGCGCGTCGAAATCATCTGCGTGCGCTGAGGGGGACCGAGCATGACCATCAAACTGACCGCTACAATCCTGGTGGCCGCACTGGCGGTGGCCGGTTGCGACAAGCAGAACAAAACCGTTGACCGCGGCTTTGACGCCGGTCCGCTAAGCAGCAAGCTAAACGCTGGCATCTGGGTTGACCCCCGGGGCTGTGATCACTGGATTATCGACGACGGCGTGGAAGGCTACCTTTCTGCTCGGCTCGACCAGCGGGGCAAGCCCGTGTGTTCGGGCGCGGCCCCGCCGAACACCGCGGTGGGCGACTTCAAACGCGGCTCAGATCCCATCTGACCCGGTGAGCGTTCCGCATCAAGGGGCCGTCTCCGAAATCGGGGGCGGCCCTTTTTGTGGGCTTCATCGCGCCAAAGGGGCCGCCTGGACCTGGCCGTTCGCCACCGGGGGGCTATCCTCCGCAAGGCACGCCAATTCATCTGTAGGAGGTCTTTTTGGCGATATCTGACCCGTCCGTGGCCGCGCCGGAGACTGTTCTATCCTTTCCCGACAACCGGCTGCTGATTGAGCTTTGCGGCGAATTTGACGCCAACCTTACAGCGATTGAGTCGGCGCTCGGCGTGCAGATCGTTCGCCGCGGTAATGAGCTTTCGGTTTTGGGCGAAGCGGGTACCGCCGGACAGGCAAGCGAGGCGTTGCAGGCGCTTTATACCCGGTTAGAAACTGGAAAAACCGTGGAGCCAGGCGATGTCTTGGCGGCTATCCGCATGGGCCGATCGGTGGCCGGCACCGGCGTGCGGGATGGAGACCAACGCGAAATGTTTCCAGGCGGTGGCGTGGAAATACGCACCCGCAAAAAGGTGATTGAGCCGCGGACGCCCACCCAAAAGACTTATGTGGAGCAGCTCTTTGCCCATGAACTGGTCTTTGGCTTGGGCCCTGCGGGGACCGGTAAAACGTATCTGGCAGTGGCGGCAGGGGTGTCGATGTTTATTGACGGCCACGTGGACCGCATTCTGCTGAGCCGGCCAGCGGTAGAAGCAGGGGAACGGCTAGGCTTTCTTCCTGGCGACATGAAAGACAAAGTCGACCCTTACATGCAGCCGCTTTACGACGCGCTCAACGATTTTCTGCCTGCCAAACAGGTGGCAAAGCTAATTGAGGAAAAGCGGATTGAAATTGCCCCCCTGGCATTTATGCGCGGGCGCACCCTGTCCAATGCATTCATCGTGCTTGATGAGGCACAAAATGCCACGACTATGCAGATGAAGATGTTTCTAACCCGCATGGGCGAAGGCAGCCGCATGGCCATCACTGGGGACGGAAGCCAGATAGATTTGCCAAGGGGTGTTCCAAGCGGTCTGATTGAGGCGGAAACGGTCCTGCGCGGGGTGGAGGGGGTGGGCTTTACCCGGTTCAGCGCCGAGGATGTGGTGCGCCATCCGATGGTCGCCCGCATTATCAAGGCCTATGACCGTCACCATGCGCGCCGCCCCTGATGACCGCTACGCAGGATTATTCTACCAGTCGCACTGCGTCTGAGACCGCCGCAGTCGACGACCATGGTGGGAGCGTGACCGGGGGCAAACACCCTCCGTGACCGAACCCGCCGCAATCGAAGTGCTTTTAGGTGATGACCGGTGGACGGACGTAGGCTTGGCAAGCCTGGCGGCCCAGGCCATCGACGCCGTATGCCGTGTCTGCGCGGTCCCCGCAGGGTATGCTGTTTCAGTTCTAGGCTGCGACGACCGGGAAATCGCGCGCCTGAACGCGGATTTCCGCGACAAACCGAGCGCGACAAACGTGCTAAGCTGGCCTGACCAGGACTTGGCGCCGCTTTCACCCGGAGACGTGCCGGGGCCGATACCGGACCCCACAGGCTTTGACGACACGCTCGGTGATATTGCAATCAGTTACGACACCTGCCTTGTCGAGGCACAGGCCGCGGGGCTTGCGCTGAAAGATCATGTGACCCACCTTATGGTGCACGGGTGTCTTCATTTGCTGGGCTATGACCACGAGCATGAGCGGGACGCTGTCAGGATGGAAGCTCTGGAAGTCAAAATACTTGCAGACCTCGGGGTGTCGAACCCATACTTGCCAAGGCGCCTAGGGAGCGCCGATGTTGGATCGAAGGATTAATGAGCGACGCACACGACGGGTCCTCTAGCGCGGCGCATGGCGCGCGGGACGACGAAGACCAGCAAGCGGGCTTTTTCGCCCGGCTTTTTGCTGGTTCCAAACCAGATGATGAAGAAAGCCCCCTGGATCAGGGCCACCTTCTGGCCGGTGATGTGGGGAACCTTGCTAATCTAAGAGCCGAGGATGTGGCTGTGCCTCGGGCGGACGTGACAGCTGTGGCTGTGGACGCCGCACTTGCGGATGTGGTGGCGGTTTTTAAGGACAGCGGTTTTAGCCGACTGCCGGTCTACCAGGACAATCTCGACAATCCCTTAGGGTTTGTTCACCTAAAGGACTTGGCGCTGCAATACGGGTTCAACGGCACCCCCGCCGATTTCGCCCTGGAGCCTATGCTGCGCACTCTGATCTACGTGCCGCCCTCCATGACAATTGGGATCCTATTGCAAAAGATGCAGGCGGACCGGGTGCACATGGCTCTGGTGATCGATGAATACGGCGGTGTGGACGGATTATTGACCATCGAAGACCTGATTGAAACCGTTGTGGGCGAAATTACCGACGAACACGATACCGAAGAGGACGCGCTTTGGATTGAGGAACGCCCGGGCGTTTACCTGGCCGACGCCCGCGCCGAGCTCGATGCCTTTGAACCGGTGCTCGATATAGGACCTCTTGTGCCGGAGGATGAAGAGGCAGACACCCTGGGAGGGCTTGTTTTCAACATCCTGGGTCGGGTGCCAGTGAAAGGCGAGGTGGTGCCCCACGCGAGCGGGGTGGAATTCCACGTGGTCGAAGCTGATCCGCGACGGATTAAACGCCTGCGTGTGGTCCGCGACCCTTCCGCCGCGTGACCGCCGCGCTGGCGTTTTGGGCTGACCGGGAAAGAAGCTTTTGCATGGTAGCTTCGACAACGAATTCGCCCCTGCGCTACAAAATGGACTGCAGCAGATGCCTTTGGACCGGTCCGGCATTGCAAAGAAGCTTCCGCTTGGAAGCTTCAACCAGCGCCGCCGTCCCGGATAGCATAGGTGAAAGATGTGCGCGCCCTCGGGCTTTCCGGGCGCCTTTAAGAAGCTTCCGCAGGGAAGCTTCGCGCCTGCCGTCCGCGACCCGCCCATGGCAGTAGCGGATACGCTCTCGCGGCCCTGGTCCCAGCGCGGGGCGGCCTTTGGGGCGGGGCTTCTCTTGGCGCTCGGCGCGGCGCCTTTTTCCGTCGTCTGGGGCGTGTTTCTAGCCATCCCGCTCATGATCTACCTCATGCGCGACGCCGCCGGCCCGCGGGCAGGCTTCGCACTTGGCTGGTGGTGCGGCACGGCCTTCTTCGGCGCCACGCTCTACTGGATCGTCGAGCCCTTCTTCGTGGACGCCCCGCGCCACGGCTGGATGGCTCCCTTCGCGCTTTTTTTCGTGGCGGTGGGATTCGGTCTCTTTTGGGGTGTGGCGGGCGCGCTGGCCACCCGGTTTTCGGGCGCAGGCCGCGGGTTGGCCTTTGTGCTCTGGCTTACCATGGCCGAATTTCTGCGCGCCCATGTGGCCACCGGCTTCCCCTGGGGGCAGATCAGCTACGGGTGGGTGGACACGCCAGTCTTCCAGTCGCTGGCCTTCGCCGGGCCCCACGGGTTGACACTGCTGACGCGTTTGGCGGCGGCCCTGCCGATGGTGCTGCGCCCCGCCTGGGGCCTGGGCTTTGCGGCGGTTATCCTTGCGGTCGGTTGGGGGGCGGGCACATGGCGCCTTGGGACGCCGGTTGTGGAAACCGCCACCGTTCTGCGCCTGATCCAACCGAACGCCCCCCAGGATGAAAAATGGCTGCCTGAGATGGTGCCGGTTTTTTTTGATCGGGCGCTGGCGCAGACCACCGCCGCCCCCGGGCCGCTGGGCCCGGCAGATGCGGTCATCTGGCCCGAAACCAGCGTGCCATTTCTCTGGGCCGAAAGCGCGGTCGGGCGCGCGCGCATGGAAACCGCCGCTGGCGGGCGCCACCTAATTGCCGGCCATAGGCAGTTCAAAGGGCCAGGGCTCTACAATTCCCTTATTCACCTCAACCGTAGCGGTGCTGTCGGCGCGGAATATGACAAACATCACCTAGTGCCCTTTGGCGAATACGTCCCCCTTGCCAGTTTTGCCGCGCGGATAGGAATTTACGGGCTCGCCGCGGAGGAGGGCATGGGCTTTGCGGCGGGGCCTGGGCCCCAGATGCTAGAGGTGGACGACCTGCCCGCCTATATTCCGCTGATCTGTTACGAGGCGATCTTCCCTGGGTTGGCGCAGATCGACGGCACGCGCGCGGGCTGGCTTTTGCACATTACAAACGACGCCTGGTTTGGGCGTTTCGCCGGACCGTATCAGCATCTGGTGCAGGCCCAGGCGCGGGCTATCGAACAGGGGCTGCCCCTAGCGCGGGCGGCCAATACGGGTGTGTCAGCGATGATCGACCCCCTGGGTCGGGTCACGGCGGCCCTGGCGCTCAATACGCAGGGGCACCTAGATGTGGCGCTGCCCGCGTCCCTCGCGCCGCCGCCCTACACTCGCTTCGGCGAGGGGCCCTGGTTGGCGCTTTGGCTGGGCATGATGGTCGGGCTGGTTGGGCGCCGCTTTCGCACCGAGCGGCGGCGTAAAATGCGTTGACCCGGCTGCGGGGCAAATCTAGACCGAACCGGACCGCTGTCTCAACGGCTTCCTGGCGAGACAGACCGACTTTACCGGAGCGACCCCCCATGTCCCGTGACAGCTATATCTTTACCTCGGAGTCTGTGTCCGAGGGCCACCCCGACAAAATCTGCGACCGGATTTCGGACGCCGTGCTTGACGCTTTCTTGGCGCAAGAGGACATGGCCCGGGTGGCCTGCGAAACTTTCGCGACCACCAATCGCTTAGTAATCGGCGGCGAGGTGGGCCTGTCGTCTGAGCCAAAGACCCGCGAGGCCATCGAGGCCGTGGAAGAGATCGCCCGCGACTGCGTGCGCGACATCGGCTACGAACAAGATGGCTTTCACTGGCGCACAATGGACGTGGCCAACCACTTGCACCAGCAATCCGCCCATATCGCCCAGGGTGTCGATAAAGACGGGGCCGGCGACCAGGGTATCATGTTTGGGTACGCCGTGGATGAGACGCCCGAATACATGCCGGCGCCTATCCTCTATTCCCACGCAATCCTGCGCAAACTGGCCGAGGCGCGTCACGCGGGCGACCTGCCGCAACTGGGCCCCGATGCCAAAAGCCAGCTGACCGTGCGCTACGAAGGGGGCGCCCCCGTGGGCGTGACGTCGTTAGTACTGTCGACCCAGCATTTGGATGCCACGATGTCGTCTGATGACGTGCGCGCCGTTGTGGAACCCCATATCCGTGCGACCCTGCCCGAGGGTTGGATCGACGCGGAGACCGAGTGGCACGTGAACCCAACAGGCGCCTTTGTGATTGGTGGTCCGGATGGGGACGCGGGGCTGACCGGGCGTAAGATCATCGTTGACACCTACGGCGGTGCAGCGCCCCACGGGGGCGGGGCGTTTTCCGGCAAGGACCCCACCAAAGTCGACCGTTCCGCGGCTTACGCGGCGCGTTACCTGGCCAAGAATGTGGTGGCGGCAGGGATGGCGAAACGCTGCTGCATCCAGCTGAGCTATGCCATCGGTGTGGCCAAACCGCTTTCGATCTATTGCGACACCTACGGCACCGGTACCGTGGGTGAAGACGTCATCGAACGGGCTGTGAGCCAGGCGATGGACCTTACGCCCCGGGGCATCATCACCCATCTGGGCCTGCGCCGCCCGATTTACGCGCGTACGGCATCCTACTGCCACTTTGGCCGCGATCCCGAGGCAGACGGCGGGTTCAGTTGGGAACTGCTTGATCTGGCGGATGCCCTGAAGGCTGCCCTATAGGGTTGCGCCTGGTTTATAGGCGGCGTTCCCAGCTTCGCCCGGACGCTGTGAATATTTGGGCAGAGAAGAAGGCAACCGGCGGGTGCGTGCACTCCAGGGTGCGCCTGGGCGCGAGTGTCGCTGGTCTGAGTCAGAGGCTTGATTTGATGGGCGCGGGGGCTCGATCACGCACTGGGCTAGCACCGGTCCTGATTGAGCGACCCGGTCCCCTGTCTTCTCTGTTCAAATACTCAAAATCCCACGCCCCCCAACGCACAGCGTCCGCATATGGATGTTCCGGTTGCAGAGGTTGGCCCCCGCCCCAAAAAAGGACGGAGGCGCCGGTAATTTGCGGGTTACACAGCGGTGATGGAGAAGTCGGCGGCGCTTAAGTTGCCACCTTCTACCTGGGCGTAGATGAAGCCGTCGGTCCAGCTGATCTCGGCCAAGGTTTCCTCTTGCACGATGGTGAGGTCCGAGAAGGACAGCACGTCATTGAGACCGTTCATCACGAAGAGGTCCTCGCCGCGGGTGAAGTCGAGCACGGTGTCGTAGAACTCGGGTTCGTCGGGGTCTATCTGACCGAAGAACGTGTCGTCAGAGCCAAAGTCGGCGGCATTGAAAACGAAGAGGTCGTTGCCTTCGCCGCCCGTCATGGTGTCGTTGCCTTCGCCGCCGGTGATCGTGTCACGCCCGTCGCCGCCGAACATCTGGTCGTCGGCGCGTTTACCGCGCAGCACATCGTTGCCTACGCCGCCGTACATGGTGTCGTCGCCGCCGCCGCCCACTAGAAGGTCGGCTTTGTCCCCGCCGTCTTGCACATCGTCACCGATACCGCCGAAGACGCGGTCGTTGCCGTTGCCGCCGTTTTGCATGTCGTTGCCTTGGCCGCCGCGCAGGATGTCGGCGCCGTTGTCGCCGAGCATCGTGTCCTCGGCGGAGCCGCCGATCAGGAGGTCTGAACCGCGGCCGCCGTCCATGCTGCTTTGGCCAATCGTGTTGATGATCGTATCGCGCCCGTCGCCGCCGTAAGCCAGTTCGCGGCTACCGAAAAATTCAGTCGCAAAAGAGTTTTCGCCCACCGACTCCAGGATGAGTTGGTCGTGCCCGTCGGCCCCGTAGAGGATGTCGATGCCGCCCCCACCCACAAGGATGTTGTCGTTGGCATTGCCCACGACATAGTCGTCGCCCCCGCCGCCGTAGTAGTCGTCCTGGGCGGTCAGCACTTGGTAGTCGTCGTAGGCCGATCCTTCCACGAAGAAGTTCATGCCGACCGCGTTGTTGACGAAGAACGTGTTGTCATGCTGCATGATGACAAAGCCATAGTCGCCGTAGGGCAAAATGCTAACGTCGAAAAAGCTCTCTTCGTTGTTGGGCAAGCTCTGGGGCGGATTGTGGGTCTCCACACCGCCGATCCGGTCACCGGAAACGCTGAACAGCTGCGATTTCCAGACCGAAGCGCCCCCAGTGGCTGGCTGATAGGACCAAACCAGCCGGTAGGCACCGTCATCGTAGGTCACCACGTCCATCACGTCGGTTTGGGCGTCAAGGGGTGTAACGTCGATGTTCACGTTCAAAGTCGTGTTGCCGTTCGCGTCGTACTCAAAAAGCCGCAGCTCTTTGTTCCCGGAAGAGCCCGCAAGCTCGAAGAAGAGCTGTACTGAGCCGTCAGAAAGCGCTTTGACCGCGTTGCCCGACAGTTGGTTGAGCGTGTTCGCCGTGAAGCTAGAAGACTGTAGAGTTTCGTCGGTGAAGGGGTTATAGCGGACGAATTCTACGAATGATCCGGACCCCGAAGTGTTGATAGTATTGAGTGACAAGAACACGTTGCCGTCCGGCAGGACGTCCATATCCCCGCTAAAGGCTTGCTGGGCACCGGTATAGACGACCTCGGACCGCAGTTGGTTGTAGGTCTTGCTGTAGGTTTCTATCGCGACCGTGAAAGTGCCGTTGGATTCGTAAGAGTTCAGCGCGACTTTCCAGCCGTTGGGCAGTTCCACGGTTTGCAGCGTGAACACCTCGTCAAAGCCAAACGCGCCCTGGTCGCCGGTGAAGTCGTTGCTGAACGTCTCAACGCCGTCGTTTCGGTAGTTGTTGCGGTTGTGGTAGACCTGATCGGGTACGCTGTTTATGCGCCCCGTCCAGGTGACGGAAAGCGTGCCGTCTCGCAGCGCAACCATGGTCAGCGCGCTGAGGGCATCCTGGGCGCCGTTGTCGACACGGAACGGGGTCTCGATGCGACTGCCGTCCTTGTCGAAGCGTTGCAGGTAGATCCCGTCGCCCCCGAAGGTGGTGCCGATATAGCCCACGTAGAAGGTGTCGTCGGGCATTTTGATCATCTGCACATCGACAACGGTGTCGAAGCTCATCGGATCTTCGAACGGATTATATGCTCCAGCCATGAGTAAGGTCCCCTCCTAATTTCACGCGATAAATGACTGTTATTGTTCTAGACCTAAAGGCCCGGCGCTTGGTATCGAAAAAATTCGCTTCACGGACTTTTCGCGGAAAATGGTGATATTGCACACGGCTTAGAGGGTTTTTCATGGCACATGATCATACCGATCCGGGATTAGACGAGTCGCGGCGCAACTTCTACGGGCGGCGGTCGGGTAAGACGCTCAAGCCCGCGCAGCGGACCTATTTAGCTGAAGACCTGCCGGGCTTGCGTCTGACCGATGTAGCCGTGGATGAAAACCCGGCGCGGCGCCTGCTTGATCTTCGCGCGCGCTTTGGGGATCGCCCGCTTTGGCTTGAGATTGGCTTCGGCGGCGGCGAACACCTGGTGCACCAGGCAGTTGGAAACCCTGATGTGGCAATCATCGGCGCAGAGCCGTTTATCAACGGAGTAGCGATGCTGTTGGGAAAGGTGCGCCGGGCCGGGGCGACCAACCTGGCGGTGCATCCCGGAGATGCCCGCGATTTGATGGATGTTTTGCCCACGGGGTCGATTTCGATGGCGTTTCTACTATATCCCGATCCCTGGCCAAAGGCACGCCACCACCGGCGCCGATTTGTAACGCAGGATCATCTGCGGCCGCTCGCTCGCGCCATGGCGCCCGGCGCAGAACTGCGGGTCGCCACCGACATCGGCGACTACGTGCGCCAGACGCTTCTTGAGGTGCCTCTAGCAGGCTTCACCTGGACCGCTGAAAGTGCCGCTGACTGGCGGCAGCCCTGGCCCAACTGGCCCAGCACCCGTTACGAGAAAAAAGCCCTACGGGAAGGGCGCCCACCGCATTACCTAACCTTCCGCCGTGACGGCTAAAGGTGGTGGCGATCAAAGCTCTTTGGGTATCTGGAAGGTTTCAAACCGCATGGTGCCCGGTCCTGCCTCGGTCCAGGGGCCGTCATAGGCCAGAACACTGACCGCGGC
>JBCCMR010000049.1:0-12924 GCA_039026255.1 Pseudomonadota bacterium | reverse complement strand
ATGCGGCAGGTCGGGATGGCGCCGCACGGTGCCCGTAGCCGAACAGGGCGCGTCGATCATGATTGCGTCAAAGGGCCCCTCCGGCACCCAGGCGAGCGCGTCCGCCTCAATCACGCGGGCGCTCAGCCCTGTCCGTTTCAGGTTGCGTCTAAGCCGCACTAGCCGCCCCGGTGACACGTCAAGCGCAGTCACATCGGCCCCCCGGGCCGCCAGTTGCAGGGTTTTGCCCCCGGGCGCCGCACACAGGTCTAGGACCCGCTTTCCGGCCACGTCCCCAAGAAGTGTCACCGGAAGGGCGGCGGCTGCGTCCTGCACCCACCAGGCCCCATCCTGATACCCCGGCAGCGCGCTGATCTGGGCCCCTGCGGCCAGGCGGAGCGACCCGGATGGAAGAATATCGGCCCCTAGGCGCTCCGCCCAGGCGGCGGTGTCCGACGCATTCCGAAGGGTCAGGTCCAGCGGCGGACGCGCTGCGTGCGCGGTCTCAATCGCGCGGGTGATGTCGTCCCCAAAGGCGCCGCGAACGGCGCCCCGGATCGGCTTTGGTAGCTCCTGGGGCGTGTCGGGCAGGGTCGACCCGGCGATTTTACGCCCCACGGCGTTGACCAACCCGCCCAGGCGTGGTGCCGCGCGGCGGGTCAGGGCCACCGCCTGGGACACGGCCGCATGGGGCGGTACGCCCTCGATCAGCATTTCTGCCGCAGCGATGCGCAGGGCGTTCATGGCCGCCAGGGGCGGCGGGCGCAGGGTCAGCGCGGTGATCACCTGGTCAAGGGGTCCCATGTGCCGCAGCACCGTGCGCGCCAGCGCCAGGGCCCGGGCGCGGGCTTCGGGCGGGGCGGCGCCCAGGTCGGCGTCGTCGAGCATGCGCGCCTCGGCCAGCACCTGGCGCAGCAGACGGTGGGCAATTTCGCGCGGGTCGGGGCGGTTGTCGTTGCGCGCCATGGATATTATCTCCCCCCTAACGACGCGGGAATCATCGGATGAGCGACACCAAAGAAGAACGGTTGGCCCAGGCGGCTGCCCGCGCCCTGGAAGAGGCCGAGGCGCGCAAGACCCAGGAAAAGGCAAAGGCCAAGAAACGCGCGGCCATGCCCAAAGAGCTTGGCGGACGAGACGGCCCGGAACCCACCCGTTTTGGCGACTGGGAACTGAAGGGCATCACTTCCGACTTCTGAGCCGTCATCTCCGCCATGCGGGACACCTCCCCGCAGATCAGAGCCCCAGCACATCGACCATATCGTATTCCCCGGGCGCCTTGCCTTGGCCCCAAAGCGCGGCTTTCACCGCGCCGCGGGCAAAGATGCCTCGGTCTGTGGCCAAGTGGCGCAAGACGATGCGTTCGCCGGGGGCGGCGAAGATCACGTCGTGTTCGCCCACCACATCGCCGCCGCGGATCGCATGAAAGCCGATGGCGCCCCGGTCTCGCGGTCCGGTGATGCCGTCGCGGCCCCGGTCGGCGGCGTCGTCCAGTGTCACGCCACGGCCTTCGGCGGCCGCCTCCCCCAACATGAGGGCCGTACCCGAGGGGGCGTCGACCTTGTGGCGGTGGTGGCTTTCGACGACCTCGATGTCAAAATCGGAATCAAGCGCGGCGGCTACCCGCCGGGTGAGTTGCGTCAGAAGGTTTACGCCCAGGCTCATGTTGCCGGCCCGCACAATTGCCGCGTGGCGCGCCGCGGCCGCCAGCTTTTCCAGGTGCGCCGTGTCAAAGCCCGTGGTGCCGATCACATGCACCGCGCGCGCCTGCGCGGCGAGCGCCGCGTGGGCGACCGTTGCGTCCGGCGTAGTGAAATCCAGCACTGCCTGGCAGCGGGCAAATACCTCAAGCGGGTCGTCGCTAACCGAGACACCGATCGGCGGGCCGCCCAGGGCCGTGCCCAAGTCCTGGCCGACCCAGTCATGACCTGGCCGTTCGGTCACGCCGATCAGTCGGGCTGCTGGGGTGTCCTGGACCGCCTGGATCAGCATCCGGCCCATGCGGCCTGATGCGCCCACAACGGCGATTGCCAACTGGTCGGTCATGAGCCTGGCCTTTCTTACCTCTTGTGCGTTGCGCGCGTGTCGCTTGCTTAACGGGCTGGGTCTAGCCCACGGGCTGCAGCTTCGCCAGGGCGAAGGGTGGCGTCCCGCCAACTTGGCGTGGCTTTGCGTGGTGGCCGGTTGCCACTCTCGCTGGGGGCGCTTATGTCAGCGACAGAGCCTAGGAGCCCGCCCATGCCCGCCCATTCCGCCCGTGGTCCGTCTCAGCGCCAATTACGCGTGGGCGAACTGATCCGCCGCACCCTCGCCGAGGTGCTGTCGCGTGGCGACATCCATGACGAAGACTTGGCCCGGGTATCTGTGACCGTAGGAGAGGTGCGCACAAGCCCAGACCTGCGTCAGGCTCATGTTCACGTGACCCCGCTGGGTGGCAAAAATGCCGACACGGTGGTGGCCGCGCTCAACCGCAATGCGGCCGAACTGCGCCGGGCAGTGAACCGGCAGATGACGCTGAAATACTCTCCACACCTGAAATTTGTCTACGACCGGACGTTCGATCAGATGGACGAAACCCGCAGGCTTTTGAACCAGGACGCGGTTAAGCGGGATATCGAATGAAACCGCCCCGCTGGCGCACCCTTGCGGCGACCCTGGCGCTGGGACTTATGGGCCCCGCTTGGCTGGCGCTGGGCGGCGGCAGCGCGGTTGCCGAGACGCTTGCACCCGGTGTGACCTGCCAGGATGACACCTGGAAAGGTGCGCCCTACGTGCGCTGCGACGTGGACCTGACCCGCGCCGACCTGCGGCTTTTCCACACCCGCCCCGACGGGCGCATCTGGGGCCAGTTTCCCACGATCGAGGCGGCGCTGAACCGCGCGGGGCAGCGGCTGATCTTTGCTATGAACGCGGGCATGTACCACCAGGACCGGTCGCCGGTGGGGCTCTATGTTGAAGACGGGCGCGAAACCGCGCCGCTGATCACCGCGGACGGGCCGGGGAATTTTGGGCTTTTGCCCAACGGAGTGTTTTGCTTTGGCGACGGGCGCGCTCAGGTCGTAGAAAGCCGCGCCTTCGCGGCGGCCCGCCCGGACTGCCGCTTTGCCAGCCAGTCGGGGCCAATGCTGGTCATTGCCGGCGCGCTCCATCCCCGTTTCTTGCGGGCCTCCACGTCGCGGTTTACGCGCAACGGGGTGGGGGTCGGCGACGGCGGCCGCCGGGCGGTCTTTGTCATCGCCGACGAACCTGTCACGTTCCATGAATTTGGCACCTACTTCCGCGACCGCTTGGGCTTGCGCGACGCGCTTTACTTCGATGGCAATGTATCGCGGCTTTGGTTGCCCGCAGTGGGTCGCCGAGATTTTGGTTTTGCCCTCGGTCCAGTGGTTGGAGTGACGGCACCGCGTTGACGCACGCCGTTCCCCTGAGGCGCGCGTTGACGGCGTCCAGGGCGCTTGGTAGCTGGCGCCCTTGGCGATTGCAAAAAACGGAAATCTTTGATGGCGCGCAGACGCAAGGGGCGCCCAGTTCACGGGTGGCTGATACTCGACAAACCGGCGGGCATGGGCTCCACAACGGCGGTGGGCCGGATAAAACGTGTGCTTGATGCCCAAAAGGCGGGGCATGCGGGCACGCTCGATCCTGCGGCAACCGGGCTTTTGGCCATCGCCCTGGGGGAGGCCACAAAAACCGTGCCCTATGTCACTGACGCGCTCAAAGCCTATGAATTCACGGTGCGTTTCGGGGTAGGAACAAACACCGACGACGCCGAGGGTGAGGTGATCGCTCGGTCTGACGCCCGCCCGACGGGTGATGCCGTAGCCCAGGCGCTGGCGCCTTTCCGGGGGGATATCACCCAGGTGCCCCCGGCGTTTTCCGCCGTCAAGATTGACGGAGAACGTGCCTACAAGCGCGCCCGTGATGGGGATGCGGTCGAACTTGCCGCGCGACCGCTTTACGTGGATGCGCTCGATCTGGTGGACATGCCCGACGCGGATCACGCCCGGCTGCATATGGTTTGCGGCAAAGGGGGCTATGTTCGCGCAATCGCCCGCGACCTAGGCGAGGCCCTGGGCATGCCGGCCCATGTGACAGCGTTGCGACGGGTCTGGTCGGGGCCCTTCAGCCTGGACGATGCGGTGACCGAAGCTGATCTTGACGATCCGGACACGGTGGCTGCGGCGCTTTTGCCGCTGGAGGCTGCTCTGGCTGACCTGCCGCGCGTCACGGTCAACGACATCGGCGCCGGCCGTTTGCGCAACGGAAATGAGGCGCCAGTGGTCACAAGCGAAGCGGAACTGGGTGACCTGGCATTAGCCACCCACCGGGGGACGCCGGTGGCGCTTGGCACCTATCGGGCGGGTATGGTCTTTCCCGAACGGGTTTTTAACCTTTGATTGAAGAGCATCACAGTGACCGCGGGATCGAAAGCCATGCACTTTGGTCCCGGTGTCGACGCTACCGGTTCCGGCTCAGCCGCCGATGGGCCCCCGGGGAGCAGATGCTGTTTGTCATGCTCAACCCGTCGCGCGCCACTGCAGCAGCAAACGACCCCACCATCGCCCGCTGCCAGGAACGGGCAGCGCGCCTGGGTTTTGCCGGGTTCACGGCTTGCAACCTTTTTGCTTGGTGCGCCACCGATCCGGCGGACCTAAAGCGCGCGGCACGGCCGGTGGGACAGGGAACTGATCGGGTATTGGAAGACGCGGCCCAGGGAGCGGCGCTGGTGCTTTGTGCCTGGGGTGTGCACGGCGCCCACCGGGGCCGTGGCGCGCGAGTCGCGCGGCTTTTGTCGAGGGTGTCAGGGCTCTACGTACTGGGGCTCACGAAAGACGGCCATCCGCGCCACCCGCTTTATGTTGGTTATGCGGCGGCGCCGGTGCTTTGGGTGCCCTAGCTGATCAGCCCGTCGATCAAAAGCCGCAGCCGGTCGGTCGTCGCGGCATACGGTTCCAGCACCGCTGCCGCGGCTGGCAGCGCCGCTACGATCTGCGGACGCAGAACATAGGCGGCCAGAAGGACGCCCAGAATAAGGAGCGTCCAGGCCAAAGCGCGCACAAAGCCGCCGCCGCGGCGGGTGGCATCCGCCTCCGCTTCGGCCATAAGCTCCCGGTCGCGGCGGCGGGGTTCGTCGGGGCTGTCCCGGAGGCTGTCGTTAAGCTCTTCGACATCGGGAAGCAGCGCTTTGCGCCCCTCGGGCCGTTCTAGTCCCCCTGCCGGGCTGCGCGCGGGCGCCACCTCTTCTACATCGGGCGCGATGTCCTTTGGCGCGTCGTCACGCGGTGGGCGCGGGCTTGGGGGTGTATCTGGGGCAGGCGCGGGGGCGGTTCCGCCTGGGTCCAACAGGTTGCGGGCCCGCACCCCTTTTGCCCGGGGGCGGGTCATCGCAAGCGATGCCCCGCCAGCCACGGCTGCTGTTGCTATCTCGGCCCCGGCCAGTGCTGGTTCTGGTTCGCGGGCGGGCTCAGGTTTCTGGGCGGGTCTATCGTTCGGGGTCGCTTCGTTGGCATCGATCTCGGTTGCGCGGTCCAGGTAGCGGTCGAGTTCGGTGTCCAGGTCATCGACATCATTTGTGTCGGATGAAGCGCCTTGGGTGTCATCGTTGGCGTCGGGGTCAATGGCTGCGTCTTCGTCCACTGCCCGGTCCGGGTGCGGGTCGTAGAACGACAGATCTTCATCGCCTTCTGCGGCCACATCGCCGTCGTCGTCGGGGTCCTTGGCGCCGTCGGCGCGGAACGCGTGACGTGGGCCGTTTGTTTCGGGGGCTAGTTCGTCGTAGTCCTCTTCTTCAACTTCGTCGGCATCATCACCTGTCAGGTCCAAGGCCGGAGGTGGGTCATCGGCCGGCACCATGGAGCGGTAAGCGCTCTCGGCGGGCTCTGATGCGGTGTCGGCAGCGTTCTCCACGCCGATGCTGCCAAGTTGCGCACGAATGGCGGCAAGGTCGGCAAGGGGGTCTTCTTTCTCCTCGGCGTCCTCTACCGAGTCTTCCGCTTGGCTGATTTCTTCGGGGTCTACGGCCACGTCTTCCGCTGGGTCCCCAGACGTATCGTGGGCGTCGAGAAACGCGGCTAGGGCGTCGTCATCAGTTCCGTCATCGGCATTGTTGTCTGTGTGCGTCACGGACGCCGATTCCTCCGCGGCTTCGGGCAGTGCCGCGCCCAATCGTGCGGTCAGGTCACCGGCGTCAGTTTCTGCGTCGTCGCGCCCAAGCCCCGCATCTAGAGCCAAGGCCGCCGCGTTATCCAACTGCGCCCTTGCCGATGAAAACGCTGCCTCGGATCGCATCAGTTCGGCTACGTCTTCGTCCACCGGGGGTAGGCTTGCCTGGGCAGGGGTTTCGCCCATCTCCTCGGCGTCATCCGATCGCGCATCTTCTTCGGCCAAAAGGTCGAGATCATCTTCTTCTGTGGCGTCCGCTACGTCTGGTTCATCGGCGGACGATGTGGTGCCCGCGCGCGCCGACTGGAAGGGCGTCTCACTGGTCTCTATCCCTGCGAAAATCCCCGCCTCTGCAGTGGGTTCTTTCGGCGCAGGTCGATCAGGCAACATCTCAAGACGGTCTTGAAACCACACATGGTCGCAATTGGCGCACTGAACTTCGCGCCCGTCATCGGGTATCGCCTGATCATCGACTTCGTACTGCGCGACGCATTTTGGGCATTGAATGCGCATTCTACCCTCGCTGCCTTATAGCTGCTCGCCCCCAAACGAATCAGCGCTTTTTTTCTGTTTTAGCGACAGAACCGTGTCAAACCAAGCATTTCGGCCCAACAGGAAACATTGCATGTTGCCCGATGATAGGCGACAACGGGCGCGAAAAGCGGGGGCTAATCACCGTGATCGAGCTGAAGAATACAGGCTTCACCTACGGCGGGCGCGACATCCTGAGCGAAGCGTCCCTGCGGCTGATGCCTGGGTCGTTTCACTTTCTCACCGGGCCAAGCGGATCCGGCAAAACCACACTTTTGAAGCTTTGCTACGTGGCGCTTCTGCCTACCAGCGGGATCGTACGGGTGTTTGACCAGGACGTGCGGACCATGGAGCGCGACGACGTCGCCCGCCTGCGCCGCCGGGTCGGCGTTGTTCACCAGGACTGCCAGTTTTTGGACCATCTAAGTGTACGCGAAAATGTGGCCCTGCCGCTGGCCGTATCAGGCCGTGAAACTGAACTGGGCGACGGCAGCATTGACGACCTCTTGGGGTGGGTTGGCTTGACGGACCAGGCTGCTAGCTTGCCGCCGGAACTTTCCGGGGGTGAACGTCAGCGGGCGGCTTTGGCCCGGGCGATCATCATGTCCCCGGACCTGATCCTTGCCGACGAACCTACGGGTAATGTCGACTGGGAAATGGGTCAGCGGCTGTTGTCGCTTCTGTTGGAACTCAACAAGATGGGCAAAACGGTTCTGGTGGCGACCCATGACCTGAACTTAATACGCGCCGCAAAGGCGGAGGGGTCTGCCCGGGTGCTGCGTCTGCGGGACGCGCAGTTACAGGCGGCGGGGGCGGACCTATGACTGGGACGCGGGGCGGCGTCGTGGGCGGCTTACTGGAAATGCTGCAGGGCGACGGCCAGGCGGACCGGGTGGTGCCACCCAGCGGGTTTACCACGCGCCTAACGGTGATGACCGCTGCGGCGATGGCATTTCTGACCGTTTTTGCCCTGGCATTGAGCCTGGCCACTGGCCGCCTAGCGGACCGCTGGGACGCGGAACTGGCGCGCACGTCCACGATCCGCATCAGCGCCCCGGAGGGTCAGATGGCCGCCCAGTCCGAAGCGGTGCTGGCCGTTTTACGCACAACACCCGGCATCGCCAAGGCACGGGTGATATCCGACGCTGAGCAGCGCGCTCTTCTGGAACCTTGGTTTGGCCCGGACCTTCCGCTCGATAGTCTGCCGGTGCCGCGCCTGATCGAAGTGATCGAGGACGGACGCGGCCCGGACATGGAGGGCCTGCGCCTGCGACTCAGCGCCGAAGCCCCTGGCGCGGTGCTTGATGACCACACCCGTTGGCGACGCCCGCTGGTCAGTGCGGCCACGCGCCTGCGGGCGCTTGGGCTCGTGTCAATCTTTCTGATTGCGGCAAGTACCGCCGCCATGGTCACTCTGGCCGCCCAGTCGGCGCTTGCTGCCAATGGGCGCGAAATTGGCGTGCTGCGCCTGATTGGCGCGCGCGACACCTATATTGCGCGCGCCTTCGTACGGCGTTTCACCCTGCGCGCGCTTGCTGGCGCCGCGGTTGGGACGTTGGCGGGACTTTTGGCGATTTTGGCGCTGCCCGCCCCGGCGGAAGAGGGCGCGTTCCTAACTGGACTGGGTTTTCGCGGGTGGCATTGGCTTTGGCCCTTGGCGATCCCGCCTGCGGTGGGGGTTGTCGCCTTTTGGGCCACCCGCTGGGCGGCCTTCCGCACCCTGAGGCGCCTGGCATGAGTGGGCCCCTGCGCTGGATCGTGTCGCTGATTTTCATTGTGCAGATGTATGCTGCCATGTTCTTTATGTCGCTCTACTATATCCCGCGGACCGTTTTTAACCGCGACTATGCCTTTTACGGGGTTCAGGCGTACTGCCGTTGGGTGCGTTGGACGGCAGCCAAGATGCTTGCGCTGCGGTCCGAAGTGCGCGGTGAGGTGCCCCAGGGCGAAGTGATTATCGCCTCAAAACATCAGAGTTTTTTCGATATCATCATCCTCGTCTCTGCGTTGCCGCGGCCGAAGTTCATCATGAAGGCTAGCTTGCGCTACGCCCCCATCTTGGGCTGGTTTGCGATTCAGATCGGCTGCGTGCCCGTGGAGCGGGGCCGCCGGGGGATGGCGATCCAAAAGATGGTGGCAGACGTGGCCGCGGGGCGGCAGTTACCGGGGCAACTGGTGGTCTATCCCCAAGGGACCCGCGTCGCCGCTGGGGCGCGGCTGCCCTATAAGGTGGGGGTGACAATCCTGCGCCGCGAAACCGGACAGGACGTTGTGCCAACGGCCACTAACGTGGGCGTTTTCTGGCCCCGCCACGGCATCCGTCGCGACCCGGGCCTGGCGGTGATCGAGTTCTTGCCACCGATCTCGCCGGCGTCCCAAAGCGGCCCGGCGGACGATGCGTTCCTGACGGTGTTGGAAGATCAGGTGGAAGGCGCCTCCGACGCGTTGATGGCCGAGGCGGGTTTCGATCTGCCCCCGCGCGTCCCCGCCGCTCCGGCAAAAAGGCGCTTCCGATAGCGTTCACGGGATCGCAAACGGTCTTTACGGCTACCCAATCAGTGCGCAGAACTGTTGCATGGACAACCAGACAGACACCATTTTGACCACCGTGGAAGCGCTTGAAGCGCGCTACGGGGAGGTCAGCGCTCCAGCCATCCGCAAGGTGGCCGATCATATGAACCCTGAATACACCGCCTGGATGGAAGCTAGCCCGTTCTGTGCCTTGGCCACTGTTGGCCCCGAAGGCGCCGACGCGAGCCCTCGCGGGGACCGGGGTCAGGTTGTTTGGCTGGGCGATGATAGGCGCACGCTCCTGATGCCCGACTGGCGCGGCAACAATCGCATGGACAGCCTTCGCAACATTGTGCGCGACGGGCGCGTGGCGCTGATGTTTTTGGTGCCCGGCGCCGATACCGTCCTGCGGGTTAACGGCCGCGCTGTGCTGTCGGTGGCGCCGGCCGTCGTCGACCGCTTTGCGGACCGGGGCGCAGCGCCGCGATCGGTGATCGTAATCACCGTCGGCGAGGTCTATTTCCAATGCGCCCGGGCGGTGATCCGCGCCGGTATTTGGGATCAGGCGACCTGGGGCGACATCAGCGTGCTGCCCACGCCGGGCCAGATACTTAAAGCTATGACCGCAGGCGAACTTGACGGCGACCGCTATGACCGGGAATGGCCCGCGCGCATGAAAAAGACGCTTTGGTAGCGCCCACACCCGCACCACACACCAAGAGCCTACAACACTGCATTTGCGGGCTTGCCTTGCGGGCCGCTTTGCCTCAGGCTCAGCAGATTGCAAACGTATGCAGTGCCCGTCGCGAGTCGGCGCCCAACTTGCATGTCGGGTCCGGTCTGTCCTACGTTTCAAACAAACGAACGAGACCAATCAGGGAGTAAGAAATGGGACTGTTCAAAACCCTTTCCATGTCGGCGGCTGCCGTCGTGCTTAGCGCTGGGGCGGTTTTCGCGGGCGGCCATGCCGGGTGCCCGGACACCGGCCGGGTCAGCATCGTCGGCAACGAGTTCCCGGCGATCCAGACCGTAGGCGCGGGCGCCAAAGGCTGCGCCAGTGACGCGGTAGAGGTATCAACCAACCTGACGGCCGACCACCAGACGATCAATGTCGCCGGTATGAGCGGCAACCCCGCCGAATACACCAGCGCGATCATCGCCAACTCTTCCATTGTGGCACTGATGAACGAAGACTTAATCCGTCCCCTTGATGACCTTGTGGCTGAACACGGGGGCGCTCTGAAGAAGAACCAGCTGATCACAATCAATGGCCAGATTATGGCCGTGGCGTTTATGGCAAACGCCCAGCACCTGGTTTACCGCAAAGATGTGCTTGATCAGATCGGCATGGCGGCGCCGACTACCTATGAAGAAATGCTTGAGGCGGCTGAAAAGATCCGGGCTGCTGGCATCATGGATAACCCCGTCGGGGGAGCTTACGCTGCCGGTTGGAACCTCGCGCAGGAATTCAACAACATGTTCCTAGGTTTTGGCGGCCAGCACTTTGAGACCGGCAGCGCCGTGCCTAACGTGAACAGCCCCGAGGGCATCAAAGCGCTAGAGATGATGAAGGCGCTTTCGGGCTACATGAACCCGGACTTTTTGACCCACGACTCCAATGCCACCAACGCTGAATTCCGCGCCGGTAACGTGGCACTTATGAACATGTGGGGCAGCCGCGCCGCGACCATGACCGACGCCGACGGTGTGGGCCAAGACGTCAAAGACGGTTTCGCAATCTCTGGGCCTCTGACTGTGGGCGAAGGAGCAACCCCGGCCTCCACGCTTTGGTGGGATGGCTGGACCGTAGCCAAGAACATTTCCGACGAAGATGCGGAAGCGACGTTCAAGGCGCTTGTGAAGGCAACCGACCCGGCGATCCTCGGTGACGAGGAGGTTTCCAAGAAGGCGGTGTGGCTTCTGGACGGCTACAAACCTACCCCGGCCGCCGAAGGCGTCTTTGCCGCCGCGCAGGCGGGCACCATCCCCTACCCGATGTTGCCTTACATGGGCCTGATGCATTCGGCGCTTGGTGCGGAACTGGGTGACTTCATGCAGGGCAAGGAAAGCGCGGAACAAGCGCTTGCCGATGTGGAAGCGGCCTATACCGCCGCGGCGAAAGAACAGGGCTTCCTGCAATAAGGCCAACCGCTCCGGGCGCATCCAATCTGCGCCCGGGGCATTTTCGCGACAGACCCGGGGGGACACATGGGACATCGCACGTTTTTCTGGTTTTTCCTGCCAACGGGCCTGGCGATGCTGCTTTTCATTGCGCTGCCCATCGTGTCGGTGGTGCTCCAGTCCGTCTACACTCCCCACGACGCAGTTTTGATGACCGTAGAAAGCTGCGGCCCATTTGGCTGCACGCAAGAAACATCCATCGACCAAGATGCCACCCGTGACCTGCGTGAGGCAGAGCCCTTGGGCAAATTTGCCGGGCTCAGCATCTATCTGGATCGTGGGCACTTGGCGGTGGCTGAAGTGGCCGAAACCTGGCGCGTCAGCAGCGGATTTCTGAATTTCCTGGGCAACCTCCAAAACCTGCCTTTCTATAGCGCCCTGACCTTCACCCTGGTTTACACGTTTGTGGTAACGCCATCGCTGATTGCGCTGGGTTTTGTCATCGCTGTGGCGGTCAACAGCCTGGCTCAGCGGATCAAGGGCCTGGTCATTTTCTTTTCGCTGTTGCCAATGATCGTGAACCCGCTGGTGGGTTCGCTGGTGCTTTATTGGATGATCGACAGTCGGGGCGTTTTGGGCAGCCTTATCCAGTACCTGGCCGGTGACCCGGACCTGAGCCTAAAAGCCAACACAGGGCTGATGTGGCTGTCGCTGATCACTTACGGCATCTGGAACAGCGCGCCGTTTGCTTTTGTGGTTTTTTATGCAGGGCTACAAACCCTGCCCCAGGATCAGTTGGAAAGTGCCCAGATCGATGGGGCGACCCGGTGGCAGCAGATCCGCTTTGTGGTTATCCCGCATCTTATGCCGTTGGTCACTTTCGTGGCGCTAATCCAACTGATGGATAACTTCCGCGTATTCGAGCCGATCGTGGGCTTTAGCGCGGAAGCTCACGCCACATCGCTATCGTGGATAATTTTTAATGATTTGGGCGGCGAAACCCGGCTTTTATCCTCGGCTGCGGCGACGTCGGTCCTGACGATCCTGGGTGTGGCGATCCTTCTCTCCCCGGTGCTTGTGCGCACCTGGCGCGACTTTAACCGAAAGGTCTGAGCCCATGGCACGCAGTCTAGGACAAGCCCCTGTCGGGCTTAAAATTGCCACCAACGGCTTTGTGGTCATCTGGCTTATCGCCGCGGCTTTCCCGTTCTTTTGGACGCTTTGGGGCAGTTTTAAGGCTGAGCTCGACTTTTTCTCTATTGCCGACTGGACCAACGCACTGACCGGTAAAAACACTGATGCTGCTTACGGAAGTGCTTTTACCAGCGCGGGCTATTACGGGTCCTGGGTGCAAGAGGATTTCTGGCGTAACGTCATCAACACGTTCATCGTGTGCTTTTTTGTGGTGCTCACGTCGCTGACCATCGGCACGTTGGGAGGATACGCCCTTTCTCGGTCGGGCTTCCGCTACGTTTTCTGGCTTTTGATCGCGGCGCTGATCTTTCGGGCGATGCCGCCGATCACGCTGGTGTCGGGCTATCTCTTGCCGTTTTTTGAATGGAATGTCTGGGGTATCCTACCCACGACGATCATTGTGCTAGTGGCGATCAACCAGCCCTT
>JBCCMR010000048.1:0-13040 GCA_039026255.1 Pseudomonadota bacterium | reverse complement strand
TGGTAAGCGGCGGCCGCCAAGAACACGTCGCTGGCTTTCACGCTGATTTTGAATTCATGGAAATCATTGTCTTGAAGGATGCGAATATGGTCGAGCCCGCTTTCGATCATCGCCTCTGGGCAGGGCTCACCGTATTTTTCGAGGAGGTGCCGTTCCAGGCTGCCTGCGTTCACGCCGATGCGGATCGAACATCCGTGGTCACGGGCGGCTTTGATCACCTCGGCCACCCGGTCGGCCTTGCCAATGTTGCCCGGGTTGATGCGCAGGCAGGCTGCCCCCGCTTCGGCCGCTTCGATCCCGCGTTTGTAGTGGAAATGGATGTCCGCCACGAGCGGGACCGGGCTTTCGCGGCATATCTCCTTCATGGCGTTGGCGCTTGCCTCGTCAGGGACCGACACGCGCACGATGTCGGCGCCCACTTCGGCAGCGGCGTTGATCTGTTCGAGCGTGGCTTTCACGTCCGTGGTCAGCGTGTTTGTCATCGTTTGCACGCTGATCGGCGCGCCGCCGCCCACGGGGACGCGGCCAACCATGATTTGCCTGGACTTGCGCCGTTCAATCGTGCGCCAGGGGCGGACTGAGTTGAGGGACATGCTTGGTCCTTGTAGCCTGCTCTTGTCGGGCGATTTAGTGCATACCATAGCGACAAAGAAGGGGGTGCGACACCCCGATTCTGTCAAGTCAACGTTACAGGATCACTGGCCCTGGCGCGGCGCTTCCACAATGGCGTTTTCGGGATCGAGAAGCTCGTCAAGGTTAAGCGGCGGGTCAAGCGGGGTGTCAAAGACGTTTTGCACTTCTACGAACGTGTCAAGCACCGCAGTGCGTCCCAGGTCCACATTGCGCACGACGCCGCCCGGGCGACCCACGGGGCCGTAGATGGTTTCGCCCACCTTTACAAACACGCTGCCCGCGTTCCCAGCATGCAAGCGCGCACCCCGAACATCCGCCGGAAGCCGGTAACTTTCGCCGGCATTCATGAGCTTTTCAAACAGCACTGATCCGTCATCAAAGTAGATGCGCATCCACGCACCGCGGGCGGCGACGACGTCCACCGGTGCGGGGCCCTGGGCCACGGTCACTGGCGCCGTAGGCGCCTCTTGCGGGCGCGGGGTGCTCGGTGGGGCGACGTCCGCAAACGCGCCGCGGGAGCCTGCCTCGATGCTGGCGATGGGTGCGTCACGCGGGGTCATTTGAGGAACATCTAACTCTTGCGGGCGGTAAAGCTGGTCAAGATTTGCTGGGCGTTGGGTCCTGTTGGTGGTGTCGATGGCCACGACCGTGTCACGTTGGTTCGGCACGGCAGGGTCCAAGGTTGGCAACTCGGCAGTAACATCAGGCGACTGGTTCACCGGAACAAACTGCACACGCTGCACCTCTTGAAGGACCGCCCAACTGCCATAGCCTAGCCCCAACAACAGCACGCCGATCACGGCGACGGACCCAAACGCCTGCGGCGATAGGCGCGCCATCAGACCTGGTCGCTGCGGGGTGTTGGGGATGCGCGGCTTAGCGATAGGGTCCGCCGAAGCCGGGCGCACTGGCGTCAGTGGCGCCGCCGTGCTGCGCGACTGGCGCGTGAGGTCCGGGTGCACCCCGTCAAAGCCGCTTTCTTCGCAAAAACGAAGGAAGCAAAGGTCTGCGTCCATACCCAGATAGCGCGCGTAGGACCGCACATAGCCTGCGATGAAGCCTTTTGTGTGGAACACCGAGGGGTCGCAGTTTTCGATGGCGGCGATGTAAGTGGCTTTGATGCGCAGGTCGCGCTGCACGTCGAGCAAAGACTTTCCGAGCGTCGCGCGTTCGCCGCGCATTTCGTCACCGAGCGTCAGTTCGAAAGCGTCGAAACCGCGCGGATGGTGAATGTCTAGACGCTCATCCATCAGATGGCTGCCTGCCCTTCTTTTCCCGGTGCCCGTTCGCCTCTGCGATTGTTGGCGGACGACTCATCGCCCGCGTCATTGGGTATTGGCGTAGCACATGCAAGCGATTCTGACACCCCCGCAACAGGTTAACCGCCCTAGGTGACGCGAGGGCGAAAAGGCGCCGACCACTCCGCGCGCGAAAGCCTTAGGGTTCCCCGTCGTCAGGCGGTCATGTCCATCCGGTTGAGCGCACAGTGGCCCCAAAGCGCATCCATAGCACGCACCAGTGCGTTCACCATGGCGTCGTCGTGCACAGGCGATGGCGTAAAACGCAGCCGCTCGGTGCCGCGGGGCACGGTGGGGAAATTGATCGGTTGCACGTAGATACCGTGATCCTCAAGGAGCATGTCGCTGATCATCTTGCATTTCACCGGGTTGCCGACGTGCACAGGCACGATATGCGACCCGTGGTCATCTACTGGAAGGCCCAGTGCCCGGAAGCGCATTTTGACCTGGCGCGCTTTGGCCTGGTGGGCGTTGCGCAGGGCGCCATCCGCTTTAAGGTGGCGCACGCTAATGCTGGCCGCCGCGGCGATGGCCGGGGGGAGCGAGGTCGTAAAAATAAAGCCCGGCGCATAGGACCGAATGGCGTCAGCCAGCTTTTCGGCGCATGCGATATAGCCGCCCATGACCCCGAACGCCTTTGCAAGCGTGCCGTTGATGATATCGATCCGATGGGAGATCCCGTCACGCTCAGCCACCCCGCCGCCGCGCGGTCCGTATAGACCGACCGCATGAACCTCATCGAGGTAAGTGAGCGCATTAAATTCCTCAGCCAGATCGCAGATTTCAGCCATGGGCGCAAAATCGCCGTCCATAGAGTAGAGCGATTCGAAGGCGATCAGCTTAGGGGCATCCGCGGGCAGGGTCTCAAGGATGGTGCGCAGGTGTGCGGTGTCGTTGTGGCGGAAGATGTGTTTTTCACAAAACCCGTGGCGGATGCCTTCGATCATGGACGCGTGGTTGAGTTCGTCACTGAGAATGATGAGCCCGGGGAAAAGCCGCGGCAGCACGCTGAGTGTCGCCTCGTTGGCGTTGTAGGCGGACGTGAAGACAATCGCGCGGTCTTTGGCGTGCAGATCAGCCAGGTCGTTTTCCAGGTCCTGGTGAAAGACTGTGTGCCCCGAAATGTTGCGGGTGCCGCCTGATCCGGCGCCGGCGCTATCGGCTGCTGACTTCAGCGCGTTCAGCACCTCTGGGTGTTGGCCCATCCCCAAGTAGTCATTACCGCACCAAACGGTGATCGATTTTTGGGTGCCGTCGGGACGCGTCCAGACTGCGCGGGGGAACTGTTGATTGATGCGACGGATATTTTGAAAGACGCGGTAGCGACCCTCGTCGTGGAGGTTTTGGAGCGCTTCGTCGATCTTGGCGTCGTAGTTCATATTCGCTGGCTCTCGCGGGCTGTCTTCACTGCAATGGCGTGGCACCTAAAGATATGATTTGGCCCAGTTTGTCCACTGTGGCATGCCGCCAGCGCCCGGACAAACCATCGCAGGCATGGGTCGAGCTCCGCTCGGGTACCGCGTCAGATTCCGCAATAATTAGGCGCGGATGGTCTTAAGCTATCAGGGGTTGCAGCGCTGCCGACAAAAGCCCAGGCGCCGACTAGGTTTGCGTACACTCACTGCTCGTCACCGGAAAAATCCGGTTAACTATGGCTACGCCATAGTGTCCTGGGGCCAGCGCCCCGCCCATGATAAGGTTAGCGACCCGCCCCGCAGACCCGGATAGCTTATGCCCGTCAGTAAATGTAGCGGATCTGGTCGGTCCAATACCGCTCAACCCTGCGCAGCACGATGTTAAGATTGCCAAGCCCCAAATCGCCGATCACATCCTGGTCGGCCATACCGCTGGCGTGACGCTGGAAAAGGTCTGCCACCACGGCGCGGATTTCGCGGCCCTTGTCGGTCAACCGGACGCGCACCGCGCGGCGGTCAATCTCGCACCGGTGGTGGTGCATATACCCTGCCTCAACAAGTTTCTTAAGATTGTAGCTGACGTTGGAACCCTGGTAGTAACCGCGGCTTTTCAGTTCGCCCGCTGTCACCTCGTTGTCGCCTATATTGAACAGCAGCAACGCTTGCACCGAATTGATGTCGAGAAGACCCAACCGCTCAAATTCGTCTTTTATGACGTCGAGGAGCAGACGATGAAGCCGTTCCACCATCGCCAAGGTTTCCAAATAGCTGCCCAAAAAGTCGCTGACCGGGTCCGGTACTGGGGTCGGTTGGGATTTAGGTACCGTTGCGTGGATGCTCATCTGTTGTGTCTCCGCCAAGCTGCTCAAGCTCATTTCTGGCGTAAAATCAAAAACAGAAAGTTAAGCGAACTCTATTTATTCAGGCAACTAGAACGACCTCGCCGACAAATAGGCTAAAACTCGCTCTATTGCTGGGATGTGCTCGCTAGGCGCCGGCGTGCGACCGCTAATCCAGTCGTAAAGCTGATTATCGCCTTCAGCGATCAGACTTTCATGGGCGTCGAGCGCCCCGGGATCCAATTCTGCCAGCACATCGTTGGCGAAATTCCCTAGGATCAGGTCCATTTCCTTAGTCCCGCGCCGCCAAGAGCGCATCCGCAGGCGCTTGATACGTGTTTCATGGTTCTCCATAACGCTTGAGCTAACGCGCGTAAGCGGCGGACGCAAGCGGGCGCGCTTTGACCAAAGCACGGGGGACAGCGATGGGATTTCTTTCTGACACCCTGGCGCGGGTAAAACCGTCGCCCACCATGGCAATCACCGCCCAAGCGGCAAAGTTAAAGGCCGCTGGACGCGATGTGATCGCGCTCTCTGCGGGCGAGCCCGATTTCGACACACCAGAACATATCAAAGATGCCGCCGCCCAGGCCATGGCGGCTGGCGAAACGAAATACACGGCCCCGGATGGGATCCCCGCACTAAAGTCCGCCATTGTCGACAAATTCGCCCGCGACAACGGCCTGACTTACGACCCGTCCGAGATCATCGTGTCCTCCGGTGGCAAGCAGGTGCTCTATAATGCCTTCATGGCCACACTCAATCCCGGGGACGAGGTTGTCATCCCTGCCCCATATTGGGTGAGCTACCCCGATATGGTGCGCCTGGGCGGGGGCACCCCTGTGATTGTGGAGGCAGGGCCGGACACGGGGTACCGCCTGACGGCAGCCGCCCTGGAGGCAGCCATAACACCGCGCACTAAGTGGTTTGTTTTCAACTCCCCCTCCAACCCGTCAGGCGCTGGCTATGACCGCGCAGCGCTTCGGGCGTTGACCGATGTGCTCGCCCGGCACCCCCATGTCTGGGTCATCAGCGATGATATGTACGAACACCTGGTCTACGGCGACTTCACCTTTGTGACGCCGGCCCAGGTGGCGCCCGATCTGGCCGCGCGAACGCTGACCGTGAACGGTGTCTCAAAAGCCTACGCTATGACCGGGTGGCGCATCGGCTATGCGGGCGGGCCCCAAGCGCTCATCAAGGCTATGGGCAAGATCCAGTCCCAATCCACGTCCTGCCCATCGTCAATATCCCAGCATGCGGCGGTTGCTGCATTGACTGGGCCCCAGGACTATATCGCGGCATCGCGCCCGGTTTTTGCGCGGCGTCGCGATATGGTGGTGGGCGCGCTTAACGCAATCAAAGGGGTAACCTGCCCAGTTCCCGAAGGTGCCTTTTACGTTTACCCGGATATCGCGGGCCTGATCGGTCTTCGGACCCCCGCGGGCACAGTGATCGCCGACGACGAAACCTTCGCGCGCGAGCTGCTGGCCGACCAGGGCGTGGCCGTGGTTTTTGGCGCAGCCTTTGGACTGTCGCCAGCGTTTCGGGTGTCTTACGCTACCTCAGACGCAGCGCTGACAGACGCCATGGCGCGGATCGCACGGTTTTGCGGATCTTTAACCGGACGAACATTATAATGCGCGACCACGGTAGGGGAACGGGGCCATGACGGATCTGAAATCGCTTTTCTTTCGGGTCCGCGAAAACGGAGCGGCGGTTTACCGGGTGGATGCGGAAAACCGACAACGGCGGCTGGATATGCAGCAGATCGCCGTCATCAATATCCGCTCGGGCGAGGTCAAACCCCATGGTGATCAGGTCCCCACCGCGTCAGAGCGCAACGACATCGACGCCTGGATAGTGGAGCGCCGCAAGCTTTTGGAAGAAAGGCGCATCGACGATCTTTTGCGCACCACGGATCACCTGAACCTGACCGCCCAGTGGGTGCAGACAAAAGCCACCGACGAACAGATCGACCGCTTTTCCGATGATCTTTTGATGGCCATGCACGACCTGCGCAGCGCCATCGTGCGACGCAAGGCCGACGCGCTAATGAAAAAATAGCGATTATTGAGACCCAAAGTCTCAGGAACTGCACTCAACACCCTTGCAGCGGTTTGACGCACGTACTACCTCACACAGAACGCGTGTAAGACCGGAGATTTCATGGGCCAATCGACGCTATTTTTGGCCATCGTTTTGCCGGTCTGCCTGGCGGTCGTGGTTCTGTCGGCCGGGTATTTCGTACGCGGGGCTGTGGCGGTGGCTACGCGGCTTTCGGTTCCCGAGTTTATCGTCGGGTCGGTCATCGTCGCCGTGGGCACCAGCGCCCCGGAGGTAGCGATCAATATCTCGGCAGCGCTTGGCGAGGCGGGTGACATCGTTGTGTCAAATATCGTCGGTTCAAATATCGTAAACGTCGCGTTGGGCGTGGGCATCGCCGGGTGCATGATCACGTTCGGACCGCTTGGCACCGCGTACCAGCGCACGCTTCTGCTTGGCCTTTTTGGAACAGTTTTTCTGGTGATTTACACCCTGGTCACCAGCGCGGCTGGCGTGTCGCAATTTTCGAGACTGGTTGGCGCGCTGCTGCTGGCGTCTTTTTTGATTTTTATGTGGCACAGCATTCGAAACCCCGGCGAAGACGACGACGAAGACGACCTGCCCGCCGATATGGCGCTGCCACTGGCAATTGTGTGCATTGTAGGCGGCGCGGCGGCCATGGCGGTCTGCTCCGATCTGGCGGTACGCTCCGCAGTAACGTTGGCAAGCCGCGTAGGTATTCCGGAGGCGGTCATTGGCGCCACGATAATCGCCGCGGGCGGCAGTCTACCCGAGGTGTCTTCCTGCATCGCCGCTGCCCGTATCAAACGCCCCAACTTGATCCTAGGCAACATCGCCGGGTCGCAGATTTTTAATGTCCTCGGGATCCTGGGGCTTTCGGGCATCATCACTTCGTTCAGTTTTTCAACGCAGCTAGCCGCTGACATGGGCATCCTGGTGGCACTGACGTTAATCATGCTAGCGTGTCTTTGGAACGCGCGGTTTCGTCCAGCCATGGGACCGCTTTTGGTGGCGTGCTACGGTTTCTACGCGGTGTATCTGGTCACCATTTCGGCTTAGGTTTCGCTACTCGATCCGGCGTGCCGCCAGGACTGGGCCCAGGTTGCGGGTCTGAACGATGACCACCCAGTGGTCACCCCCCTCTAGCGTCACTTGTTTTTCAAGACGGCTTTGCCCGTTCCACGATCCCAATGTGCGCCATTCGGTGACCGTGTTTGTATATTCGATCTTGGTGCCTGCGTTTTCGCCACGGCGAATGTCCCGCGAAATGCTCGGCTCATAACGCACCATGTGCACGTCGGCAGGCGCCGACTGACCCGGCACCGCTTCTACCACGATGCGCGCGGCGGTGCCGTCGCGCACGACCGTCAGGGCCGCCTTTTCTTGCTCCGCGGCTAGCTTTTCGATGTAATCAGCCGCCATCCGGCGCTTTTTCTGAGTGGCCCCCGCCACATAGTCGCGCCCGTGAAAGATCAGCTGCGGGGTGACCAGGCGATAGCGGCTTTTCATGCGGGTGTTGAACTCTGCCTGCCGTTCGGTAAAGGCGCTGTGGGCCAAGTCATCTTCCCAACCCAGATAGTCCCAGTAGTCCACGTGCAGTCCCAGTGCGATCACATCATCCCTTTGGGCGATCTCGGTCAGAAAACGATCTGCAGGCGGGCAAGACGAACACCCCTGGGAGGTGTATAGCTCCACCACTACGACCGATTGAGCCATGGCTGGCAGGGCACACACCGCTCCAAATACCGCAAAAATCGCACCCTTTAACCAAGCTTGCATCACATCACCTACTGCGTCCACTGCGTTGCATTTAGGACGGTCCTGGGGTCAGGGGCCAATAAAGGTTTCGCGAGTGAACCGTTACAAAACGGGTATCACGTCAGCCCCTGGGAGGTATGCTAGTAAAGCCGTGACCCGATGAAAACCCCGGCGCGCCCTAGACCCGACCCAAAGGCCCAGGCGACACTCAGACCCAGCGGCGGCGTTTGGCGATATAGGCGTCCGCCTCTGCCCCGAAAGTGGCCCGAAGAAGGTCTTCTTCGGGGGACGCAAACCGGCGGTCCAGCACACGCCAGAGCGCCAGCGGCACCAAAAGCGCAACCGCCGACCCCAGCCAAAGCACCGCCCCAAGCGTGGAAACCACCATGGCCAGATAAATCGGGTTCCGGGACAGCCGGAACGGGCCCGTCGTTACCAGCGCGCGTGGCGTGCGACCGGGCTCAATCGGGGTTTTATGGCGCAAGAAAACCAGCCCCGCCCACAGCACCATCAGCACTGCAATTCCGATCCAAAGAAGCCCCAACCAGCGCAGCCCCTCCACCCCCGCCCAGCCGGGCGCAGGCAAAGCCCAGGACAGCGCACCGGCAAGCAGCCAGGCGCCCAAAGTCCACACAGGCGGAATGTCGATGTGATGCATAGAACCCCCCGGTGCGATAGTCTGTGCCATGGTATGCGTCTCTCGTTTACTATGGTCTGGCCAAGAACACAGTATTTTGGCCAAAGCGTGGCACGGTCGATTACTTTTCTGCGTGACCCCGCAAAAGCGCGCGCCCCCGAGGCTTCCTTGTGTCAGCGACCACTGGGCATCGAAATCACCGCTGCCTTCAGGCCGCCTTTGCCAGATTGCGGAGCACATAGTGCAGCACACCGCCGTTTTCGATGTATTCGATTTCCACACCCGTATCGATCCGACACTTCAGCTCGATCTCGACCACCTCGCCGTCTGCGCGTGTGATGCGCGCGGGCACCCGTTGTAGCGGTTCGACCCCCTCTAGCCCAAGAATATCAACCGTTTCATCCCCCTTTAGGCCCAGGGTCTTGCGGGTCTGGCCATCGACAAATTCAAAGGGGATGACACCCATACCAACGAGGTTTGACCGATGGATGCGCTCAAAACTTTCGGCGATAACCGCCTTCACGCCCAAAAGCGCTGTGCCCTTGGCGGCCCAATCCCGGGACGATCCGGCGCCGTACTGTTCGCCCCCAAAAATCACCAGAGGCACACCCTGATCCTGATAGGCCATGCATGCCTCGTAGATCGAGGTTTCCTGCCCGTCGGGACCCAGCGTGTAGCCGCCTTCAACCCCGTTAAGCATTTCGTTTTTGATGCGGATGTTGGCGAAAGTGCCGCGCATCATCACCTGATGATTGCCGCGCCGCGAACCGTAAGAGTTGAACTCCCGCAGGGGAACCTGACGTTCTGTCAGGTAGCGGCCCGCTGGTGTTGTCTCCTTAAAAGATCCGGCTGGGCTGATGTGGTCGGTGGTGATCATGTCGCCTAAGATCGCCATGATCCGGGCGCCGGTAATATCGGTAATGTCCTTTGTGTCCATGGTCATGCCCTGGAAATAGGGCGGATTTTGCACGTAGGTCGATGCCGCGGGCCAGTCGTAGGTTTCCTGGTCCGGCACGGACACGCCGCGCCATTTTTCGTCACCGGTGAAGACCTCCGCGTATTTTTCTTGAAAGGCGCCGCGGGTGACTGTGCGTTCGACCAATTCGGCGATTTCCTTTTGGTCTGGCCAGATATCTTTTAGGTAGACGTCGGTGCCGTCTGCGGTTTGCGCGATGGGGTCTTTGGTTAGATCAATATCCATGGTCCCCGCCAGGGCGTAAGCCACCACAAGCGGCGGTGAAGCCAGGTAGTTGGCCCGCACGTCCGGGCTGATACGTCCTTCAAAGTTGCGGTTGCCCGACAATACCGCTGTGGCGACAAGGTCACCTTCGGCAATTGCTTCGGAAATCTCTGTTTGCAACGGGCCCGAATTGCCAATGCAGGTAGTGCAGCCATAGCCCACAAGGTTAAACCCAATTGCGTCCAAATCGTCTTGCAGCTCGGCGGCTTCCAGATAGGCTGACACGACCTGGGACCCAGGGGCGAGCGAGGTTTTCACCCAGGGTTTGCGGTTCAGCCCAAGCGCATGAGCCTTGCGCGCGACAAGCCCTGCACCGATCATCACATAAGGGTTAGACGTGTTGGTGCACGACGTAATCGACGCGATGACCACCTTACCCGAAGCCATGGCATAGTCTTCCCCGTTTACTGGGACCGTTTTATCCATCGGGCGTTTGAAGGTTTCGGCCATCTCTTTGGTAAACGCCGCTTTTGCATCGGTGAGGGCTACAAAATCCTGGGGACGTTTCGGACCGCTGATCGCAGGCACGATGGTGCCCATGTCGAGGTGCAGCGTATCAGTATAGATCGGCGCATAATCATCGCCTCGCCAAAAGCCGTTTTCTTTGGCATAGGCCTCCACCAGCGCGATGCGGTCTTCGTCGCGGCCCGTGGTGCGCAGGTAGCGCAGTGTTTCCCCATCGATAGGAAAGAAACCGCAGGTGGCGCCGTATTCCGGCGCCATGTTGGCGATGGTCGCCCGGTCGGCTAAGGGCAAGCGGTCCAGCCCCGCCCCGTAGAATTCGACAAACTTGCCAACCACGCCCTTAGCACGCAGCATTTCGACGACCTTAAGCACCAGGTCCGTGCCAGTGGTGCCTTCGACCATGGCGCCGGTGAGCTCAAACCCGATGACCTCGGGGATAAGCATGGATATGGGCTGGCCCAGCATCGCGGCCTCGGCTTCGATGCCTCCCACGCCCCAGCCCAGCACCGCCGCGCCGTTGACCATCGTGGTGTGGCTATCGGTTCCCACCAAAGTATCCGGGTAGGCAATTTCGGCCCCGTGCTGGTCTGTGTCGGTCCAGACTGTCTGGGCCAGATATTCCAGATTCACCTGGTGGCAGATGCCCGTGCCCGGCGGCACAACGCGGAAATTGTCAAATGCCGACTGACCCCACTTTAGGAACGTATACCGCTCCATGTTGCGTTCGTATTCGCGGTCAACATTCATCTGAAACGCGCGCGGATTGCCAAATTCGTCGATCATGACCGAATGGTCGATCACCAGGTCCACAGGGTTGAGCGGGTTGATCTTTTGCGGGTCACCGCCCAGGGCTTTGATCCCGTCGCGCATGGCTGCCAGGTCCACCACCGCCGGCACGCCGGTGAAATCCTGCATCAGCACCCGCGCCGGTCGGTAGGCGATTTCGCGCGGGTTTTGGCCGCCCTCGTCTGCCCACAGAGAAAAAGCGCGGATGTCGTCGACGCTGACCGTACGGCCCCCGTCTTCGAAGCGCAGCATGTTTTCGAGAACGACCTTCAGCGCTGCGGGAAGCCGCGCGAAATCGCCCAATCCAGCCTCTTGCGCGGCAGGAATAGAGTAGTAGTCGATTTGGGTATCGCCGACACGCAACGTGCGGCGGGTGCGGCTTTCATCGGTGCCGACGGTGACGGTCATAGGCTGGCCTCCGGGGTCTTTGGGGTTGGCTGCGTCGCTAGAAATATGGCCGTTTCCCTCTGCACTGGCAAGGCGCCGCCCGCGGGGGCGCACCGATGTGGGCCAGGGACAATGGCCGTCGAAACCGGGGCGGGGCGGGGCGCGCGATGCAAGGCGGCTTCTGGCACCAATGGCTTGGTGGCCAGATTTTCCAGGTAGAGCAAACCCGGGCGTCCCCGTTTTGCGACCCGTCGCCAACAAAAGCAGGGCCGCGGGCGGCAAAGCGTGACGGCGCAGGGGCGCAGGGACGACGAGAAAACCTCGTTTCAAAGCAAAAGTGCGCGGGCCGCGCGACCTGGGGCGGTCAAACCCGCGACGCGTGGCGCGCATCCGACGCGGGCGGGCCGCACTAGGGCCTCCGGCAGGCCGCGCCCTACTCCCGCAGGCCCCGGGTCCCGTCAGCCGCCCCGCCCAAAGCGCCCAAGCGCTTGACCGCGGGGGCGCGGCTCGGCATGGACCGCCCATGACCCAGCATATCACCCTGCCCCGCCCGGACGATTGGCATCTGCATTTGCGCGACGGCGCTATGCTGCGCGCAGTTCTGCCAGAGACCGCGCGCCATTTTGGCCGCGCCATCATCATGCCCAACCTGGTGCCACCTGTGGTGACTGGCGCCGATGCGGTGGCCTACAGGGACCGGATCTATGCCGCGGGCGCGGGCGATTTCACCCCGCTCATGACGCTATACTTGACCGAAGAAACGGACCCCGACGACCTGGCCCGAGCCCACACAAGCGGGATTATAACCGCGGTAAAGCTCTACCCCGCTGGCGCGACAACAAACTCGGCCTCCGGCGTGCGGGACTTTGACAGGGTCATCCCAGTGCTTGAACGTATGGCTGCCATCGGCTGTCCGCTTTGCGTCCACGGGGAAGTGACAGACCCCGCCATCGACATCTTTGACCGCGAAGCAGTGTTTATCGACACGGTGCTTGATCCGCTGCGTCGCCGAGTGCCAGGTCTGCGGGTTGTGATGGAGCACATTACCACGCGTCAGGGTGTCGATTACGTTGCGAGCCAACAGGGAATGGGTGCTACGATCACCACCCACCACCTGATCCTGAATCGCAATGCGCTTCTGGTGGGTGGCATCCGGCCCCATTATTACTGCCTGCCGGTACTGAAACGCGAAGAACACCGCCAGGCCCTGCGCAAGGCTGCCACCGGGGGCGACAGCCGGTTTTTCTTGGGCACAGACAGCGCCCCCCACCTCGACGCCGGAAAGCTGAGCGACTGCGGCTGCGCGGGGGTGTTTTCGGCCACCTCCACCATGAGCCTTCTGGCCCATGTCTTTGAGGAGGAGAACGCGCTTGCGGCGCTTGCGGGCTTCGTCAGCCACCATGGCCCCGCCTTCTACGGGCTGCCGGTGAACGCGGGCGAAATCACCCTAGAAAAACGCGCAGAGCCGGTGCGTTTCCCAAAAAAGATCGAAACCGATGAGGGGCCTGTGACGGT
>JBCCMR010000047.1:0-13200 GCA_039026255.1 Pseudomonadota bacterium | reverse complement strand
TCTGCACCACCCCGTCGCGCACCATAAAGACGTTTGTCGATGCGGTTTCCGCCACATGGTCGTCCAGGTCGAGCGAAAGCGCGTTCTTGAAACCGCGCTTTTTGGCTTCGGTGATGATGCGGGCGTTGTTTGGATAAAGACAGGCAGCCTTGGCTTCCGTCAAGGCGGTGTCCTGGCGCGGACGGCGGAAGGGGCTCACCGTCAGGGGCATCGGCGCGGGCTCTGGCATCGGCAGCGCCTCAAGGCAGATGGCAAATTCCGTGCTTTCAGGGTCCGGGTCGAGGATCGAGGCAGTGGCCTCGGTCGACCACATCATCGGCCGGATATAGGCTGCCTGGGCACCCAGGCGGGCCACCCCGTCGCGCACAAGCCCGATGAGCGTTTCGGCATCCACCGGCGGCTCAAGCCCCATGGATTGGGCCGAGCGCACAATGCGCGCCATGTGTAGTTCGAGGTCCGGGATCACACCGTCAAAAAGCCTCGCGCCGTCAAAGACCAGGTTCCCGTGCCAAGTGGAGTGATCTGCGGCGCCTAGGATCGGCGTGTTGCCTTCGTGCCAGGCGCCCTGGAAGAACGTCAGGATGTGTTTCGAAAGCGCCATCCTAGGGCTGCCCGCTGTAGCCGGGCAGGTCCGTGCGCGGCCCGGTGCCTGGCGCCTTCACAAACGAAAACGCCCGATCCTGAAGGTCCATCATCGCCCGCCCGATGGGATTCTTGCGGATTTGCCCTTTCACCTTTTCGATGCGCATCACGTCGTCGATGCGCCGGTCGAGAAAGGCCCAAGTGGCCTGGAACCCGTCGGTATCGTCGCCCAGCCAGAAAAGCAGCGTCGATGAATAGACGCCCGAGAGGATCGCCCGCTTCGTGTACCAGTTCAGATCGTTGGATGTGTCGCCAAGCGTTGTCCAAATTGCGTCCGCCGTACCCCAGATAAGCCTGCTTCCCTCCGGCGCCATGTGGGGCAGCGAAAAGAGCGTGGCGCCCCGGCGGACGGCTTCCCGGTCGCGGGTGGCGGCCTCGAGCCGAGCGCGCACACCGAAGGCCACCCTTTCGGAATAGCGCATCGCCTCCAGATCCGCGTCTCCCATGGCCGCAACCATGCGCGCGTCGCCTGCCTTGTGAAAGGCCACCGCCAGGTCGAGCGCCCCGCGCGGGCAGGCTTCGGCGGCGAGCGACGGGTCAACTCCGCTTTCGGCCACCGCGGCCTTCCAGGCGGCGGGGGACCATCCGTCGAACGTTACATGGATCAGTGCCGCATCAAGAAGCGACGCGCGGGCGGTCTCTATGGGTGTCGGTTCGGTTTCGGGGGCGGTTTCCGTGGCTTCGGTCATGGGGGGCTCCGGTCATTTTTGGGTCGCTGGACAACCTATAGCGGCGCTGATATACGGCCACTTCCTGCAACAACTTGCAACTTCAACTTAGAAAGGTGGTGACACCACATGCAGGTATCGGTTCGCGACAACAACGTCGACCAGGCCTTGCGCGCCCTGAAGAAAAAACTTCAACGCGAAGGGGTATTTCGGGAAATGAAGCTTCGGCAACATTACGAAAAACCGTCCGTGAAACGGGCCCGGGAAAAGGCCGAAGCGGTCCGTCGGGCGCGCAAACTGGCGCGTAAAAAGGCGCAGCGCGAAGGGTTGCTCTGACCCTTGGGGGTGGCGCGTCGCGCACCGCCCGTGACAGAGATAAGATTAGGAACCCCCGGCGGCCCCCGCGCGGGGGTTTTCTTTTGCAGCTGAGCATCGCAAAGGCCATAGTCCCTTGACCTAGGACTTTTATTTGCCAGGGTCGTGCCATGGATCGCCGGACCCAAATCGAAAACGTCGCGCTCGATGTTCTGGCCCAGAAGGGCTATAAAGCTGCGTCGCTTTTGTCGGTGGCTCAGGCGGCGCGGGCGTCGAACGAAACCATGTACCGGTGGTACGGCAACAAGGTCGCGCTTTACACAGCCGTGGCGGAACGTGAATGCGCAGCGCTTGCGGCGCGGCTATCAGATGCGCTCGATCCCGCGGGTGAGCCGGTGGAGGAGCTTCTTCTTTTAGGTCAACGGGTCATAGGTGAAGCCACAAATGGCCCGGTGGCTGTGTTGTCGCGCGCCGCCGCCGGGGCCGCAGTGGATACCGATACCCTAGGCCAAACGCTGCGCAACGGTTTGCGCGCGGCCGTGGAACCCGCTGCAGAAAAGGCACTGGCTCGGATCGACATTACAGAGCCGGCAGCCATTGGCGTCTGGCGAGAGGTACTTTTGGGCGACCTCTCCTGGGCTGCCACTATGGGCGCGGGCCCCGTGGCCGAAGATATCGTAGACGCCCGTGCCGAAAGGGCCTGGCGCCTCGTGGCTGGAGTCTTTGCTTAACGCCCCACGACGGTTAAAGCGCCACCGCCTGGAGCGGGTCAATAAGTGACCGGCCACCATCGACCGTCAGCACCTGCCCGGTCACAAAGCTGGATGCGTCCGTGGCCAGGTAGTGGGCGGTCTCGGCCACCTCGCGCGCTTCGGCAATGCGACCCAGTGGGGTAACCTGGACCGAAAGGTCGCGCATGCCCGGGTCCTCTTTCAGGCGGCTCTGCAGGCTCGAAGACATGACAGAACCAATTGCGATACCGTTCACGCGAATTCGGTTGCCCGCAAAGGCCACCGCCAAAGACCGGGTCATCTGGTTCAGGGCGGCACAGCTAACGGAATATGCCAAAAGCTCCGCGTGGGTACGGTCGGCGGCGATGGACGTTAAGTTCACGATTGACCCGGCCGATGTCACATCGTCGCGCCCCTCGGCCTGGGCGATCATACGCTTGGCAACTGTCTGGGTGACCCGAAGGTTGGTCAGCACGTTCTGCTGCAAAAGCTCTTCGAAATGGTCAGTTTCCACATCAAGTGGATTTGACGGCAGGACTTGGCGCAACGCGTTGACCAGAATTGTGACGTTATCAAAGGCGTCAAGCGTAGCCGACAAAAGGTTCGCTACCGTGAGCTTTTCCCGCAGGTCGCCCGCGAAAAAACGTACGTTTTCCCCGTCACCTGGGATCGCGTCGGCCTCTTCGGCAAGCTTGTCTTCGTCCCGGTCCGCCAACATCACATTGGCCCCGTGGTCCGAGAAATGGCGCGCGATTTCGAGCCCTACCCCGTTTGCGGCCCCGGTGATGATGGCAGTTTTGCCGTCGAGCGAAAATGTCATGGGCGGTTCCCGGACCAGCTCCCCGGGACGCGGGCCCGAGTCGGATTAGTATAGCAACCGCTCAGCGCAGGCGCCGGGGTTTTTCTGCGCGAAAGATCTTGAACTGGTTCGACTGTGACACCCGGTCCACGGCCTGGAAATGGGCGGTGAGCGTGTCTTCGTAGGCCAACTGGCGATTGGCCACCATCCAAAGGGTGCCGCGGGGGACCAGCATGCGCGCAGCGGCGGCGATAAAGGCCTGGCCCAGGCGCGGGTCCGCCCTCCGCCCGGCATGGAAAGGCGGGTTCATAATCACGGTGTCATAGCCGCCGCGGTGGGCCGTAGCGTCGCCCCAGTAAAACCGCGCCCGGCTGTCGGGGACGTTGCGCCGCGCGCAGTCTAGCGCGCGCGCCTCGGCTTCGATCAGATCCAGCGCGGCGATCTCCGGGCCCGCCGCCAGTACCGCCCGCGCCAGCCAGCCCCAACCGGCCCCCAAATCCGCCACATCGCCGCTCAGCGGTGGCATCAGCGCGGCCAGCGCGGCCGAGCCCGGGTCGGGCGCATCCTCGGAAAATACCCCGGCGGTCACCCAGTCGCCCGCATCCGACTGCTGAGGCTCAAGCGCCGCCTCCCAGGGGGGCAGCGCCGTGTCGTCCCGGGCTACCCAGATGACCCGGCCGTGGGCCTTGGGTTCCGATAGCGCTGAAGGCAGGTGTTTGCGCAGGTGCCGCCAGATGCCGTCAATCCCGTCGCCGCGGTCACCCTCCACTGTCAGCCAGCCGCCGGATACCAGCCGCGCCCAGGCGGCCGCGATCAGCGCCAGCGTCTCGGAACGGGAGCGGGTGATCTGCACCAGAACCGATCCGAATGGTCCCGACGGCAAATCACCGGTAACAGTACGACCTTCGGCCGTGAGCGATGCGCAATGGGGAAAAAAGGTTTGAACGCAAAGAGGCGCTGTGGCGCCGAGGCACCCGGGGCGGGCGCGCAAGGCCAGGTCCGGCGCTGGCACGCCTGCGTCCCAGGCCAGGCTCAGCCTTGCGTGGCTCAGCCGGTTATTCCTTTTCCATGGTGCATTGCAGTGGGTGCTGGTTTTGGCGTGCGCAGTCCATAACTTGCATCACCTTCGTTTCGGCGATCTCGTGGGAAAACACACCAACGACTGCCACGCCCTTTTTGTGCACCGTCAGCATAAGTTCCACGGCGCCAGAGTGGCTGATCCCAAAGAATTTCTCCAGCACGTGGACCACAAATTCCATGGGCGTGTAGTCGTCATTCAAGAGCAGCACCTTGTAGAGCGGTGGGCGCTCGGTCTTCTCTTTTGCTTTCGGGCGCAGGACCGTGTCGGTGCCGGCGTCGTCGTCGCTCATGCGGATCGGTGTCGTCGTCATGGGAGTTGGGTCGGCGTTTTTTTCAGTGCGCGAGAATATAACGCCGTCGTGCCGGAAAAAAAGGGGGGGCGGCGGGCGGAATTTGGGCAAAAATGCGGCGGATTGGCACCAGCGGCGGGCACTATTGCTGGGGTTTTGGACCTGCATGACCGCTAAACCTGTTGAAGTGTTGCCGCAAGACCACCGCCCGAGGCTTTGGAATCATTTAGTTTTGTCCGGAATTATGGCGGTGTTAGGCTGCTGTTAATCAATAAGCCGTAACGAGCGGCACGAGGCAGCTAAACGACTTGGTCGGCAAACCGATGCGCATCGCAGCAGTGATCAGGGTCCTGACGGCCCTGGCGTTTCTTGGTCTTCCTGCAACCGCCTGGGCGGCGCCCTATGCCGCGGTGGTGATTGACGCACGCTCCGGCGAAGTGCTGCACGCGCGCAATGCTGACCGCAAACTGCACCCAGCATCGTTGACCAAGATGATGACGCTTTACGTCGTCTTCGACGCGGTAGAGCGGGGGGAGATTTCGCTTGATACAATGGTGAAGGTGTCGCGCTTTGCTGCCGCGGAGCCGCCCTCGAAGCTGGGACTAAAGCCCGGGCAGCGCATCAAACTTCGCTATCTGATCCGGGCATCGGCGGTGAAATCCGCCAATGACGCAGCCACGGCCATGGCCGAGGCTATATCGGGGTCTGAGGCGGCTTTTGCCGACCGGATGAACCGCACGGCGCGGGCCCTTGGTATGAAGAATACGCACTTTAAAAACGCCCACGGCCTGACACAAAGCGGGCACCTGTCCACGGCGCGCGATATGACCGTACTCGGGCGACGGCTCTTTTATGATTTCCCGGCTTACTATAATCTTTTCTCGCGGCGTTCGACACACGCTGGCGTGCGCGACGTTGCCAATACCAACCGCAAGCTTTTGCGCGCCTACAAAGGCGCCGACGGGATCAAGACGGGCTACACCCGCGCCGCCGGTTTCAACCTTGTGGCCAGCGCGGAACGGGGCCCGAAGCGGGTCATTGCCACGGTGTTCGGCGGTAAGACAGCCGCCTGGCGTAACCAACGTGTGGCCGAGCTTTTGGATATGGGCTTTGACCGGTCCAAACGAAAGGTAGCCGTGCGCAAGCCTGCGCCCATCGGCGCCACCGGCGCCAAGACCATTCGGGTGGCCGGTGGTCCCCCAAAGACCAGCCCACGGCCCCGCCTGCGGCCGGTAAAAGCGTCCCCGGAATTGATGGCCGCGGCGCAGATAAAGGCCATCGAAGACGCGATCTTAGCCGCCAACCAAGAGGCGCTGCGCAACGGCAAACCAGCCACCGAAGCCCGCGCAAGCGCAAACCAGCCCGCCCCCGGCGCAAAGCCGCCGTTGGAGGGCGCGCCCCGATCTATCGCACTGGCCGCCAGGGGAGAGAAACCGCTGCGTGTTGTCACCCGCGTGTCGAGCAGCGGCAACCGCGCCTGGGGCGTGCAGGTCGGCGCCTTTGCAAGCCGTCATCAGGCGGAAAAGGCACTGTTGCAGATTGCTCTGCGGGAGCTTCGCGCGCTTGACGGGGCATCGCGGCGCATCGATTACTCCCTGGTCAATGGACACAAGAAATATCGAGCTCGTTTCCTGGGGCTTTCGCAAGCCGACGCCAACATGGCGTGCGCACGCCTACGGGCCCGCAACAATCCGTGTTTCCCAATTTCTCCGAATTAGGCTTGTCGCGAGGGCCCTAAGCCCAAGGGCATCGCTTATGCAACCGGGCTAGGCCCGGCCACCGCCACCCGACAGCATCCGCGGATCAACGCCGATGCGTTCAAGCGCGGCATTCCACTTGCCCCGGTGATCCGCCGAAAAAACCAGGCCTTCGTCCGCATCGCACACGAGCCAGCCATTCTCGCGGATCTCACCCTCAAGCTGACCAGGGCCCCAGCCCGCGTAGCCCAAGGCCAAAAGCGCTGCGCGCGGGCCCATACCCAGGCAGATGTCTTCCAGAATATCTAGCGTGGCGGTCATGCCGAAGTGGTCGTCCACCTCAAGCGTGCCTTCACCCGAGGCATAGTCGCGACTGTGTAGGACAAAACCGCGGCCGTGCTCGACCGGTCCGCCATAATGCACCTCAACGCCGTCAATTGGTCGCTCTGCAGTGATTCCGAGGCTTTCCAGTAGTTCGGCAAATTTTAGTTCCGGGGCTGGTTTGTTTACGATCAGGCCCATAGCCCCCTCCGCGGAGTGGGCACACATATAGATCACCGAATGGGCAAACCGGGGATCGCCCATGGACGGCATAGCCACCAGAAGCTTGCCTTCCAGCCCGTCAGGCGACCGCTCAGCCTGGGTTATGCCGTCCACATCCATTTCCATAAACTGAGCGCGCCGCGACTATGTTTCAAGGCGTCACGTCCCGGTCCCGCCATTGTGACTTCACACTGCCCTGGCCGCAGACGTATCAATGCCTCACGCTGTACCGGGACGACTGATGATCACATGCTTTCGCACCGCATTTTTGTGGATCACTTTTGCTATTTTCTGGGCGTTTCCGGCCCAAGCGGACGACTGGCCCATCATGGGGGTGGCCCGGCTGGACATACTGCCCGGTTACGCTGCTGATGGGTCCCATATGGCCGCGGCCCATATCGTGATGAAACCGGGTTGGAAAACCTACTGGCGCAGCCCTGGTGGCAACGGCATACCGCCGCGTTTCTCCTGGGATGGGTCGCGTAACCTGCGCGGGGTCGCGTTCCATTGGCCCAACCCCGAAGTCTATTGGGAAAACGGCATGCGCACGATTGGGTATCGATCGGACCTTGTGCTGCCGCTTGAGCTATTTCCCCAGCGGCCCGGTCAAGCTATCCGCCTACGTGGGTCGGTGGCTTTTGGCATCTGCGAAGAGGTGTGTTTGCCTGTGACCGCGGCTTTTGATGCGACGCTCGGCGGCGCGTCCCATATCAGCGCCCGCGCCGTACGCGCGGCGCTGAGCGACGGGCCACGGGTTCTGAAAGAGGGGCTGACCTGCACAATTACGCCTGCGGGCGACGGTGGTCTTCGGATTGAGGCGAAGGCCCGGGTGCCTGGTCTAACCCAGGCGCAGTTTGCGGTGGTAGAAGCAAAACGCACTGACGTTTGGATAGAGCAGTTTCCGTCGGCCATAGAAGGCGGTGCGCTTACGGCGCGAGCCACCGTTTACCCTCTTTCGTCGGGTCCACTTGTGATCGATCGCGCAGGGATGCGGATGACAATTCTGGGCGGTGATCGGGCACTCGAGTTGCGGGGCTGTCGCTAGGACTTGCCGATGCGCGGCTCTGTTCCCGCGAGGATACGGGTGATATTTGCCCGGTGGGCCCACCAAATTGTGCCCGCTAGAAGAGCGCAAAGCACCCACCCCTGTCCGTAGCCCAGCACAACCGACCAAAGGGGCGCTGCGGCTGACGCGGCAAGGGCGCTGGCTGAACTGATCCGCCCGGCGACGGCCACCGCAAGCCAGGTCATGCACGCGGCGAACCCCACCGGGAAGCTCAGCGCTAGGAGCGTGCCCAAGAAGGTGGCCACCCCCTTGCCGCCGCGAAAGCCCAACCAAACCGGGAAGAGGTGCCCCAAAAACGCGGCCAGCCCAGCGATCTGGGCTGCCCCTTCGTCAAAAGCCAACCGCGCAAGAAGAACGGCCACTGCACCCTTGCCGCTGTCGCAGACAAGCGTCAAAAGAGCGGCCGCCTTGTTGCCGGTGCGTAGCACGTTGGTCGCGCCGATATTGCCCGACCCGACCTGGCGCAGGTCGCCTAGCCCAAAAAGCCGGGCCACCACGATGCCAAAGGGAACAGACCCAAGAAGGTAGCCCGCTAGCCCCACCAGCAGAATGGCCATAGTCCCCGTCGCCACAAAATCCGGCATCGCCTGCCCCTGTTTCCTAGTCCCCGAAGACCGCGCGCCCATCCACGTAGGTGCGCAGCACGCGCCCGGCCATGCGCGCCTCGTCAAAGGGCGTGTTCTTGCATTTTGATCGCAAGGTGTAGCGGTCCATGATAATTTCGGCGTCTGGGTCGAAGACAACCAGATCACCCGGCGCACCTTCGGCCATGCGCCCGGCTTGGCTGCCTATAATGCGGGCGGGCACAAGCGACAGCGCTCGCCACAGCCCGGGCAGCGTCACCGTGCCATCGCGCACCAGCCCAAGGGCCGCGGGCAAAAGGGTCTCAAGTGCCACGGCCCCGCTGGCGGCTTCCTCGAATGGCAGCCGCTTGGATTCCTCGTCCTGGGGGGTGTGCATTGACGAGATCACGTCGATCACCCCGTCGGCCAGGGCCGCCGCCAGGGCGTCGCGGTCCGACGCAGAGCGCAGCGGTGGCTTAAGCTTAAAGAACGTGCGGTAGCCCGCTATGGCGCTTTGGTCGAGCGTCAGGTGATGGATGGACGCCCCGGCCGTCACTGGCAAGCCCGCGGCCTTGGCCCGCGCCAGGGGCGCCAGGGCTGCCGCGGTGGACACCTGGTCCACGTGATAGCGCGCGCCGGTCATCTCGATCAGCGCGAGATCCCGTTCCAGCCCAATGCGCTCTGCCATGGGCGAAACACTGGGCAAGCCCATAGCTGACGCAAGCGCACCCGAAGTTGCCGCCGCCCCACGGCTAAGCGATGGTTCCTGGACGTGGCCGATGACCAAAGCCCCCAGACCGCGGGCGTAGTTCAGACAGCGCGCTGCCAGGCGCGGGTCGCTGATGACCCGGTCGCCATCACTAAAGGCGACCGCCCCGGCATCCCCCAGAAGGCCGATCTCGGCCATCTCCGCCCCCGCGCGACCGCGAGTAAGAGCCGCCATGGGCAGCACCTTAACAAGGCTGTCGGTAACCGCCCGGCGGTGGATGAATTCCAGTACTTCAGGTGTGTCGATTGCCGGATCGGTGTCGGGCCGCGTCACGATGGTTGTTATGCCACCCGCCGCTGCAGCCTCCCCGGCGGTGCGAAAGCTCTCCTTGTGGCGCTCCCCGGGTTCGCAGACCTTTACGCCGATATCGACAATTCCTGGAGCCACGCAGGCGCCTTTGACGTCGATGACCGTCTCCCCCTGGGGCAGCCGTTTGCCCGCCGACAGGATCTGCGCGATTTGCCCACCGGAGATAACAACCGCGCCGGGAAATTCCACTCCGGCTTCCGGGTCGATCACCCGCGCGTTTTTTAGGATCACGGTCACAGGTCACCCCCGGCGCGGTGCATGGTCTTGGCGTCGCGTAAGATAGCATAGGCGCTGGCGGGGTCAGCAATACGCTCAAAACCAACATCGGTGATGTAGCGGCTGCCGCGATTGCCGAAATTGACGTCTTTAAAGAAGATTACGTCGCCGGGGTCGCCCGGGCGCAACTCCAACTCGGCCATATTTTCCACCGCGTAGCGTTTGAGCGTGCGGCCTCGTAACGGGAGATCGGTCGCGATATAAGCTGCGTGTGTGGTGGCGGTATAGTACGTGCGCTCCCGCACGTAGCGGCGCCAGAAGTGTTGGCCCACCAACATATACATGCCCACGGCAAAGAAGATCAGCCCGAACATCCAGAAGAACCCGCCGGCGAGCGACGCCATCAGCATCCAGAATACCGAAAAGCCCGTGAAAGCGAGCGCGAAGATTACCTCGAACGCGCTTCGGTACACAAAGGCGAAACCAGGCTCTGGCCGTCCCTGCCAGAGGATTTTTTCCCCGGGCGCAAGGATGCCCTGCCAAGCGTCTGACGCGGATGTCATCGCAAGGCCCCACGCACAAGAAAAAGGATCAAAAACACCGCTGCCCCGGCCAAAAATGCGCTCAGCACCCAGCGGCGGCTGCGCCCAACGGGCGGCAGAGCAGGCCCCGGCGCCGCGGGCCCATAGTCGTCCTGCGCCATGGGCGCGTTAAGAACAGGCGCGGCGCGGGCTTCGGACCAAGACCCAAGCCATACTAGGGGCGCCGTGGGTTCAAGCGTCACCGATTGGCCCCCATATGCCGCCGATAGCACCACCGCCACGGGGTGCGTTACCTGGTCAAGCCGGGCGCGATCGCCGTCGAGGTCCGCCTCGGCGACGCCAACCCCTTCTGAAAGGTATGCGGCAAGACCTATCCCTTCCAGCGCACCCGCCCCTATGGCATCCACATAGCGGGGGTCCGGGGCTACATCGCCCCCTTTGGGATCGCGGGCAGTCAGCGCGTCGCCCAAGGGCCACCGGCCCGCATCGTTTTCCGGGGGCGTCAAGAAAGTGCGCGCCTTGATCGGGTCGTCGATCTTGACCTCAAATACGCGCACGACGCCAAATTCGTCCTCGGGGATCTCAAAGCGCTGTGTCACAGGGCTTTCCCCTGGCGGTGGGCGACCAAAAGCTCCATCGCGGCCATGCGGACCGCCACGCCCATTTCTACCTGCTCTTGAATCACCGACCGGTTGATGTCGTCGGCAATCTCGCCGTCGATTTCAACGCCTCGGTTCATGGGGCCCGGGTGCATAACTATCGCGTCAGGCGAGGCCTGAGACAGCTTCTGGGCGCTTAGGCCAAAGCGATGGTAATATTCGCGCACGCTGGGGATAAAGCCACCGTCCATGCGTTCGCGCTGCAGGCGCAGCATCATTACCACGTCGACCCCGGCCAGCCCTGCGCCCATGTCCGATGTCACCTCCACACCCCAATCGGCGGCCCCAGTGGGTAAAAGCGTGGGCGGCCCTACCAGCCGCACCCGGCTTCCCATCTTGTGCAAAAGCCAGATATTGGAGCGCGCCACCCGGCTATGGGCGATGTCGCCGCAGATGGCGACGGTTAACCCGTCAAGACGCCCCTTCACCCGCCGGATGGTCAGCGCATCTAAAAGTGCCTGCGTCGGATGTTCGTGGCGCCCGTCCCCGGCGTTCAGGACCGCACAGTTGACCTTCTGGGCCAAAAGGGCTGCGGCGCCCGAATGGGGGTGGCGCACCACCAAAAGGTCTGGGTTCATGGCGTTGAGCGTCAGCGCCGTATCAATAAGCGTTTCGCCCTTTCTGACCGATGAGGCGGCTACGCCCATGGTCATCACGTCCGCGCCCAAGCGCATCCCCGCCAGTTCAAACGACGCCTGGGTACGGGTGGAATTTTCGAAGAACATATTGATCTGAGTGACACCTGCCAAGACGCTCTCGCGGGGCTTGCCACCCTGGCGCGAGGGGCGTCCTGGCCGCCCGCGGTTCTGGGCGGCGTAAACTTCGGCCAGGTCAAGCACGGCGGTGATATCGGCCACCGAAAGCGTTTCGATGCCCAAAAGATGCTCTGCCGAAAAGCCCATCGTTCGCCCGTCTTGGTGTCCTGTCGCGTATAGGCGCGCGCCGCGCGGCGGGCAAGGGTGGCGAAATATCTGCTCGCACCGGGGACGCGGCGGGGTTAGGACGGGGCATGACAGCAAACGGCACCTTTTCGCGCCAGGACGCCATGGCGGCGCTAGCTTGGCAGCTTGACCTGGGCGCGGACGAATGTATCGCTGATGCGCCGGTGAACCGTTACGATGCGCCGCCGCCGCCCAAGCTGCCCAAGATGGGGACGGGATCAAATATCGCGCCCCTAGGCCAAAGCACGGCAACTCAGGCCGCGCCGGTCATGGCCGCCATTGAAGAAAGCGCCGCTGAGGTGGCAGCGCTTTTGGCGAAAAGGGCCACGACGCTTGATGCGCTGCGCAATGCTATGGCCACCTTTGAACACTGCGCCCTTAAGAAAGGCGCGCGCAACCTGGTGTTCGCCGACGGCATCCCCGGCGCGCGCATCATGGTCGTGGGGGAGGCCCCCGGACGCGACGAGGACCTGGCCGGCAAACCCTTTGTGGGCCGCGCCGGGCAGTTTTTGGACCGGATGTTTGATGCCATTGGCCTGGCGCGAGATCGCAGCCAGGCGCCGATTTACATCACCAACGTTTTGCCCTGGCGCCCGCCACAGAACCGCGATCCGGATGCCGACGAGATCGCCATGATGCTGCCCTTCCTGACCCGCCATATTGAGCTTGCGGCGCCCGAAATGTTGGTCCTGATGGGCAACACCGCCTGCAAGGCGCTTTTGGGGCGCACGGGCATCACGCGAATGCGGGGCACCTGGACCCAGGCCGCCGGGCGCCCGGCGCTGCCGATGTTCCACCCGGCGGCGGTGCTGCGGGATCCGATCAAAAAACGCGACTGCTGGGCGGATCTTTTGACGCTCCAGGATCGGTTGCGCGCGTGAGGGTGCTGGCCTTTTCCGACGTTCACGGCAGCCGCGGGCGCACGGCGGCGCTGGCGGAGGCATCCGCCAAGGCGGACCTGGTTATCGGGGCAGGGGATTTCTGTAACATGCGCCAGGGGTTGGGGTCGGCCATGGCCGCCTTCGAGGGGCTCGCCGCCCCGGCGATCCTGGTGCCAGGCAACGCCGAGAGCGTCGACGAACTGCGCGCCGCCGCCCCCTGGGCCACAGTGCTCCACGGCGATGCGGTGACTGTGGCGGGCGTGGCGATCCTGGGCATTGGCTACGGCATCCCGGTGACGCCCTTCGGCGCCTGGTCCTGCGACCTGACCGAAGACTTCGCGAAGGCGATGCTCGACCGCCACGGGGTCGTTGATATCTTGGTCAGCCACAGTCCGCCCAAAGGCCACTGCGACCGGACCTCTGCGGGTCAAAGCGTTGGCTCTGAAGCGGTGGCCCAGGCGGTCGCGCGGCTTGCGCCTGCGCTTTGCC
>JBCCMR010000046.1:0-13424 GCA_039026255.1 Pseudomonadota bacterium | reverse complement strand
TTCTTGTGGTCGGTAGCTTCAACGAAAATGCGGTGGCGGTTTTTGAAATCACCGACACCGGCGCCCTGACGAATGTCCAAAATATAAGCGACAATCTGAATGCAAACTTTAAATTGGCGGGGTTTCATGGGCCGACGCAGGTCACCGTGGACGGGCCTACGTTCATCGTCGCCGGCGGGGATTCTGAGGACGGGGTCAGCACGTTTTTGGTGGCCTCAAACGGCGCGCTTTTGAACCGCGCGAACCTGCCTATCGGGTCGGACGGGGTGAACACCCTGGGCGCCGTGACGGTCGGCTCGACCGCTCTTTCTGGCATCCGATACAACGCGCAACGAGGTGACTGTGCTCGCCATCAATGCGGCCGGCGCTTTGAATGTGAGAGCTAAGGTAGACTTCGCAACCCTTGGCTTCGACAACATAATCTACTTCCAGAACTTCGAGATCGACGGCATTCCCTTCGTGGCCGCCACCGGCAACGACAATAAGGTGGCCATCCTCAGCGTCAGCCCATTCGGCGACCTCACCACGGCCGAAACTACGGAATTCGCCACCACAAACCTCCTCGGCGACAGCCATGTGATGGAAATCAACGGCAACCACTTTTTGCTCAACGCCTATGAGGGCCGCGACAGCGTCCAGGTGACGCTTCTTGGCGGCGAAGAGGACGCGCTCGGCGGCACAAGCGCAGGCGACAGCATGGTCGGTGCCAGTAGCGACGACGCCCTGATCGGGCGGGGCGGCAACGACAATGTCTTCGGAGGCCTGGGCGACGACTTTTTTGCGGGCGGCGCTGGCGCGGACACTCTCTTTGGCGGGGCGGGCGAAGATATCCTCAGAGGCGGCGCCGGCAATGACACGCTCATTGGCGGGGTCGGGGCGGACATCCTGATCGGCGGCACCGTGGGGGCCGATTGGCTGTCCTACGCCGCTTCCGCAAGCCGCGTGACCGTGAACCTGGCCGATGGGACAGCCTCGGGCGGCGACGCGGAAGGCGACCTCTTATTCGAGATCGAAAACCTGATCGGGTCCGCGTTAGGCGACACGCTCAGCAGCGACGGCGAAAGAAACATCATCCGCGGCGGCCTTGGGGGGGACCGGATCAACGGCGGCGGCGGCAACGACTCGCTCACCGGCAACGAGGGGTTCGACGACCTCTACGGCGGGGCTGGCGACGACACGCTCGGCGGGTCCGCAGGAAATGACGAGTTGTTCGGCGGCAGCGGCAATGATTCCCTGCGCGGCGGCTTCGGGGCTGACACCCTGCGCGGCGGAACAGACGACGATATGCTTCTGGGTCGCAACGGAAGGGACCGGTTAATCGGCCAGAGTGGCGAGGACACGCTGACCGGGGGGGACGGCGGGGATACATTCCAATTTTCCGATGGCGACGGCCAGGATGTGACCACCGATTTCGGCCGCGATGATCAGATCGACTTTTCCCGGGTTAGCGACGTGAACAGCTTTGCAGATGTGCAGGCGGCCGCGTTTGAATTCCAGGGCTCAACCATTGTCCTCTTCAACGGGGGCGGGGTCGAAATCGAACGCCGGGTGCTGAATACGTTGGAGGAAAGCGACTTTATCTTCTGGCCCGAACCCACCCCTGGCGCCGTCCGAGCCCCGGGCGGCGCGGGCTTTCCCTGCCCGGTCGCAACGGCCTGGCCCCTAGTATAGGCCGCCGGAACTCAGCGATCCGAAAGTGGCGCGGCTGGGCACCTTGACGGTTTCGCCCGTGGCGGTGGTGACAACCGTGTCTTCGTTGTCGCCCGCCGAGAAGAGGTTCAGGTCTTCGCCCATGCCGAAGCCGCCGTCGATGATGGTGTAAAGCCCAAAGCCCGGCTCTTCCCCTTCGCGGAAAAGCTCGGCCACAACGTTGGGGCCGGTGGCGTCCGCGGACAGGCGCGCACCGGTGAAGCGGTCGAATTTGTAAAAGACCGTGTTCGGTGGCACCTCAAAGTCGCCCGCGCCGTAGATGTTGATGGCCTCTTTCATGAACTCGTTGAAGACCGGCCCGCACATGCCCCCGCCAGACGCGCCGCGCCCGAGCGACCGGGGGCGGTCGAAGCCCATATAGCAGCCGGCCACGATGTTGCGGGTAAAGCCCACAAACCAGACGTCCTTTGCGTCGTTTGTGGTGCCGGTTTTGCCCGCTACGGGCACGCCCAGGCGCACTGTGCCGCTGGCTGTGCCCCGCTGAACCACGCCGCGCATCATCGATGTCAGCTGGTAAGCGGTGACCGCGTCCATGACCCGTTCGCGGTGGGAAACGATCAACGGGCTTTGACCGGCTTCTAGGGCCGCCACTGCGCAACCTTCGCAAGCGCGCTGGTCATGGCGATAGATGGTGCGCCCCCAGCGGTCCTGCACCCGGTCCACAAGCGTCGGCTCCACCCGTTCGCCGCCGTTGGCGAACATCGCGTAGGCGGCGACCATTTTGAAAAGTGTGGTTTCCTGCGAGCCTAGGCTGTTGGCCAGGAACGGCCCCATATCCGAATAGACGCCGAACCGTTCGGCGTAGTCGGCGACGACGTTCATGCCCACGTCCTGAGCAAGGCGGATCGTCATCAGGTTGCGCGACCGCTCAATCCCCGTACGCATGGGCGCAGGCCCATAGAACTGATTGGAGGCGTTCTTTGGCCGCCAGAGCCCCTGGGGCGTCTGCACCTCGATCGGGGCGTCGATGACGATCGTCGATGGGCTATACCCGCTATCGAGCGCGGCCGCATAGACAAAGGGCTTAAAGCTGGACCCGGGCTGGCGCGTGGCCTGGGTGGCGCGGTTAAAAACCGAATGCTGGTACGAAAAGCCGCCCTGCATGGCCAACACGCGTCCCGTGTTGGTGTCCATAGCCATAAAACCACCCTGGATGCGTGGCATCTGGCGCAAGGACCAGCGTACAAAGCTGTCGTCGCTGTCTTTGGTGACTGCGCGCAGGTGAATCACATCACCCACCTGGAAAAGGTCCGCCGGTCGCTTGGCCCGCGGTCCCGCGCGCCCGTTTTCGCGCACCGGACGCCATTTGAGGTCGCTCATGGGGATGAAGTGGCCGTCGGCGTCTTCGTCTACCCCCTCGATGCCCACCCGCGCGGCCCGGTCCGTGAGGTCGAGCACCACTGCCACGCGCCAGCCTTCGATATCGCGCGGCAGTGTGAGGTCCGAAAGCGCCTTGCGCCAGGTGGCCTCATCCGCCACGGCCTCCGCCGGGAGCTTTTCGAGCGGCCCCCGGTAAATACCCAACTGGCGGTCGTAGCGTTCGAGACCCCGACGCAGCGCCGCCGCCGCCCGGTCCTGCAAAACCGGGTCCATGGTGGCACGGATTTTAAGGCCACCGCCGAGAAATTCCTCTTCGCCGAACGTACCAGACAGCTGGCGGCGGATTTCCTCGGTGAAATAGTTCCGAGGCGCACGGTCCGCCCGGCTAGACGCGAAATCGCCGCTTTGCACGGTGCGAAGCGGCGTGGCTTTGGCCAGGGCATAGGTGGCTTCGTCAATGTAGCCGTTTTCAAACATTTCACGCAGCACAAAGTTGCGCCGGTCAGTGGCTCGGGTGATCTGGCGCACCGGATGGTAATCGCTCGGCGCCTTGGGTAGGGCCGCCAGATAGGCCGCTTCGGCCACGTTTATGTCTTCTAGATTTTTACCGAAATACGTGTCGGCGGCGGCGGTAATGCCGTAGGAGTTTTGCCCCAAGAAGATTTCATTGAGGTAAAGCTCAAGGATTTGGTCTTTGGTCAGCGTGGATTCAAGCCTGCTTGCCAGGATGATCTCTTTGATTTTGCGCACAAAGCTGCGTTCGCCATCCAAAAGGAAGTTCTTCATCACCTGCTGGGTGATCGTTGATGCCCCGCGCAGGCGCTGCCCCTGGGCCGCGTCCACCAGCGCCTTGGCAATGCCCAACGGGTCAAAGCCCGCGTGTTCGTAAAAATTCTTATCCTCGGCGCTGACAAAGGCCTGTTTGACCACGTCCGGCACTTCGTCTGCGGGGGTGAACATGCGCCGCTCTAAAGCAAATTCATCCATCACGCGGCCTTCGATAGAATAGACCCGGCTGATTGTCGCGGGCTCGTAGGATGCCAACGCCGCGTGGTCGGGCAAGTCACGCCCATACATCCAAAAGATCGCCCCAAGGGTCAGCGACGCCATCACCGCCCCGATGGTCAGCCAGCTAAACACAAAGCCAAAGATGTTGAGGATAAAACGCAGCATGATCGTCACCTTACCGGAATTCCGGCAGTATAAACGGCGCGGCCCCTGGCGTCAAAACCCGGGGGCGCCGCGCAAGCCTTTGGCAGGCCTCCGCTGCTTTGGGGGCCTTACGACCTTTCTTGGGCCACAATCGCCTGCATATCGCGGAGCGGCAGGTAGCCCCGCAGGACCGTGTCTCCGATCACAAATGCCGGAGTGCCCGAAATGTTAAGCGCCTGCCCCAGCGCCCGGACCCGCAGGATGTGTTCGTCCGTGTCCGCGCTTGCCAGCTTTCCTTCGATAGCCGCAAAGTCGATCTCGGCCCGCTGGGCGATCACCGGCATTGTCTGCGGATTGACTGGGCCCTGGAACTTCATCAGCGTGTCATGGAGCCGCCAGTACGCGTCGTTGCCCAAAGTCTTGAGCGTGGCCACCGCCATGCGCGCGGCGGCGTCACTGTCAGGGCCCAGGATCGGAAACTCTTTCACAACCCAACGAATATTGCCGTCCGCTTCCAGCAATTGGACCATTTCTTCATGCGCGCGCCGACAGTATCCGCACCGGTAGTCCAGAAACTCTACCACTGTGATGTCCCCGTCAGGGTTACCGCCGACCCAGGAGATCCCGTCTTCAAAAATTTCAGCGCGGTTTTCGATCAAAAGCTGGGCGTCAGCGCGGGCTTCGGCTAGAGCTTCCCTTTCCCGCAAGACGTCCATGGCCTCCATCAAAACCTCTGGGTTGTCCAAAAGGAAGGCACGCACCTCGGCGCGAAACGCTTCTCGCTCTTCGGCGGACATACCCTGGGCGGCGACCGGTCCAGTGGCAAAAGTCAGCGCTGCAGCCAGCCCGAAGCCCAATTGACGAAATTTAATCATGTCTTCCATCATCCTATTTTATCTCTTTTTTCGGGCATTTACCTTGCGCGCAACACCGAGCACATCACCCGCTTTCAGCCACCCGGAGGTGCCCCGTGGCAGAAGCCGTTGGGCCCGTGTGGCGTGGATTTCTGCCTGGCGGAAGTTGCCCTGCAGGGCGTAGCGTTCGGCGGTGACCACCGACGCCTGGCCCGGGTTGTTGGACCGCGCGTAGGCCACCGCCAGTGTCCTCAGCAAGCGCGGGTCACGGGGATCGCGACCGTAGGCCGATTTCAGCACACGCAGCGCCTCGCTCACGGAGCCGCCAGACCCGTTCGCCAGCAGCGCTTGGCCAAGCCAAGCCAGGATCAGCGGCTCTTTTGGGGCGAGCCGTGCCGCCCGCCGGAAAGAGGCAACCGCCCCGCGAGCGTCGCCGGATTCCAGCAGAATTTGGCCGCGCAGCTCGTGGTAGTAGGGATCGTTCGGGCGCAGGCTGACAAGCCGTGCGGCCTCGGCCGCGGCGCGCTTGGGCTTTGGCAGCCGGTGGTAAGCGATGGCGCGGGTCATGGTAGCGATCTCGCCCCGGTCCGAATTCTTAAGCCGTCGCAGCGTGCGCGAGGGGCTGCCCAGAAATCCGTTCAGTTTTGCCACCAGGCGCCCGTAATAGTAGTTGGCGGTGCGATCACTGCGCGCAGGGCCTTTGAAGCGGGCCGCCTCCGCCTCCATCCGCAGAATACGGTCGCGCGTCAGCGGATGAGTGCGCACATAAGGGTCTTGGCGGCCCACAGTCAGCGCCTCTTGCCCGCGAAAGATCTTCAGGACATCCACCGCCGCCTGGGGATTGATCCCAGCGGCGCGCATATAACGGGCTGACGCCTGATCAGCGGCCGCTTCTTGGGCCCGGGAAAAAGCAAAAAGCGACCGACGAAGGCTTTCTTGCACACCGGCTGCTACCCCGGCACCGCCGCCAGCTGCGGCAGCGGCCACGCCAACTACCATGCCGATCCCCGCCGCGGTGCGCGCCGACGCAAGCTCTGCCGCCCGCTGCGCCCGGTGACCCTGGGTCAGGTGGGCAATCTCATGGGCAAGCACGGCCTGAAGCATGTCCTGCCGCTTCATCTTTGCCAGGAGCCCAGTATTGATAAAGATATTGTTCCCGCCGGCCACGAAGGCGTTGAGCCGGCGATCGTTCACCAAGAAGATATCAACCTTGCGGCCACCCACGCCGGCCGCCTTTTGCACGGGTTGCATAATCAGCTTCAACGTCCGTTCGATTTCGGCGTCGCGCACGATCCCCTGGGCCGCGGCAACTGTGCCGCAGAGTGCAACCGCCAGGAATGCAGCGAGCCCGGCAAGGAAACGTCCATGGGTTTTGCGCTGCATGGTTTACTCCCCTGGCCTGCGGCGGCGTCCCGGTTGCGTCTGACCCGTGGGTCACACGCCCCCGTTGACGGACCCCGCCACCCCGGTTTAGCGACAGCGAAAACGTAGCGGAGGCCCTATGCGAAGTTCAAGACGCGGTGATGTCGATCCCTTCATTGTGATGGACGTGATGGCTGCCGCCGCCCGGCAAGAAGCTGCCGGCAAACGGGTGATCCACATGGAAGTCGGCCAGCCCGGCACCCCTGCCCCAGCCCGTGCCCGAGCGCGGCTTTCGCAGGCGCTTGACGAGCCCTTGGGGTATACCGTCGCCTTGGGCCTGCCCGAGCTTCGCGCAGGGATCGGAGCGCTTTATCAGCGATGGTACGGGGTCGACTTGGACCCCGGGCGCGTTGTTGTCACCGCTGGGTCATCTGCAGGCTTCACGCTGGCTTTCACCGCCTGCTTTGATGCGGGTGGCCGCGTGGGAATTGGCGCCCCGGGTTATCCCAGCTACCGCAATATTCTGAGCGCGCTGTCCCTAATACCAGTGGAGATTGAGACCCAGACCGAAGATCGTTACCAACCGACCCCGCAAGCTATCCGCACAACGCCCGATCTGGACGGCGTACTTGTGGCGAGCCCCGCCAACCCGTCGGGCACCATGCTGGGGCGCGACGCCCTCAGCGCGTTGATCAACACAGCGGCGGACCGAGGGATAACTTTCATATCGGACGAAATTTACCACGGGCTGCACTACGGCGCCCCGGCAGTCAGCGCTTTGGAGATCACCGACGACGTTATCGTGATCAACAGTTTCTCAAAGTACTTTTCCATGACCGGGTGGCGGATTGGCTGGATGGTTGTGCCAGACCCGATGGTGCGAACGGTCGAACGGCTGGCGCAAAACCTCTTTATTTGCGCCCCCCATGCGGCGCAGGTGGCCGCGCTTGGCGCGCTTGAAGCGTCCGAAGAACTCGACGCAAACCGCGCAACCTATAGCGAAAACCGCCGCCTGCTGATGGATGCCCTGCCCCAGATGGGATTTGGGGCGATGGCGCCGCCAGACGGGGCCTTTTACATCTATGCCGATATCAGCGCCTTTGCGGACGATGCCCAGTCATTTTGTGCGGAGCTTTTAGAGACAGCCCAGGTGGCAATTACCCCAGGCAACGACTTTGATCCCCGGCGCGGCCACCGCATGGTGCGCTTCAGCTACGCCCGAGCGACCGAAGACATCGTAGAGGGGATCGCGCGGCTCGGGTCATTCATGGCCGCCCGAGCAGGGGGCAACCTGTGACAACGCCAGGTCGTCGCAGATTTGCCACCCGGGCGTTTGACCTAACCCCCTAATGCCCGCGACCACCACCCGGTGCGCTTTGGCTTTGCGGCTTCATCGCTTTCGGGTTCCGCGGTCGCCTCAGCAACGGGCTCGTCGGGCTTCTCTGGGGTGGGTGCCAGATCTGGTGTCGGGTCCTGCGCCTGTTCCGGTGCCGCCTCCAGGGCATCCGGCTGGTCGTCGTTTTGGGCGTCAGCTGCATCTTCGGGAACCGGCGCTGGCGCGGGCGCGGTGTCTTGCGCATGCTCCGGCGACAGGTCAGCAACCGTTGCCTCAGTGGCTGCGGTTTCCGGCGCGCTTTCTGGCCCTGCTGACGCAACGGCCTCTGCGGGTTCCATGACCGCAGTCTCGCCTGTCAACTCCTGGGCCGGAGCGGAGGGCTTTTTTGACCGGGAACGGCTCGTGCTGCGCGAGCGGCCCTTTTTGGGTGCGGGCGCATCGTCAGCATTCGCTGAGACGTCGGCATCGGCGCCTTCCGCGGCATGGGCCTTCGCCTGATCGGCGGGCTCTTCGGCGACGTCTTCGACATTTGCTTCGCTCTTCGCGTCGACCGGCGAAGCATCGCCCCCTAAGCCGCCGTCGCCACCTTCGCCCGCGGGCTTTGAGCCACCGCGCCTACGGCGACGACGACGCTTTTTCTTGGTCGGCTGGTCGTCGCCCGAAGGCTCTGGCGCGGCGGTCTGGCTATCGGCGTCGTCGTCATTGTCTAGTTCGGGCTCCGGCAGGTCGGGCAGCGCGTCCGGCTCAATACTATCCACCGTAATCGCCGCTACATCCTGCCGAGGTAGTTTGCGGGTGGTGGTTTTGAACCTCTCCATCTTGTGGTCTGGGCTTATCAGGGAGGGGTCCCCTTCGATCCGGATAACCATCCCGTATCGGCCTTCAATCCGCGCGATATGCTCGCGCTTTTCGTTCAACAAGTAGTTTGCAATACCCACCGGCACAGTCACCAAAACCTCGCGGGACCGTTTGCGGACACCTTCGTCTTCTAGGCTGCGTAGGATCGACAGGGCCTGACTTTCATCTGACCGCACAAGCCCCGTTCCGTGGCAATAGGGGCATGGCTGGGTTGTCGCCTCAAGCATACCGGGACGAAGGCGCTGGCGACTCATTTCAAGCAACCCAAAGCCCGATATCCGCCCGGTCTGGATCCGCGCCCGATCCGATTTCAGCTTGTCTTTTAGGCGCTTCTCCACGGCGGAGTTGTTGCGCCGTTCTTCCATATCGATGAAGTCAATTACAATAAGCCCGGCAAGGTCACGCAGCTTCACCTGCCGGGCGACTTCGTCGGCGGCTTCCAGGTTCGTGCGCAGCGCGGTATCTTCGATAGACCCTTCTTTCGTTGCCTTGCCGGAGTTTACGTCGATGGCAACAAGCGCTTCGGTCACGCCGATCACAATGTAGCCGCCCGACTTCAACTGCACCGTCGGATTGAACATCGCGTCAAGGTAACCGTCCACCTGGTAGCGCGAGAAAAGCGGCATCGGTTCATCGTATAGCTTCACCCGCGTGGCATGGCTGGGCATCAGCATCTTCATATAGTCTTTGGCAATCCGATACCCGGCGGAACCGTCCACAAAGACCTCGTCGATATCGCGATTATACAGGTCACGGATCGACCGTTTGATGAGATCGCCCTCTTCGTAAATCTTCGCGGGTGCAATGGATTTCAGGGTCAGATCGCGGATTTGTTCCCACTGGCGCAAAAGGTATTCGTAATCGCGCTTAATCTCGGTCTTGGTGCGCTTTGCGCCTGCGGTACGGATGATCAGGCCAGCGCCTTGGGGCACCTCGATGTCGCCAGCGATATCCTTAAGTTTTTTGCGGTCGGCGGCACTGGTGATCTTGCGACTGATCCCGCCGCCCCGGGCGGTGTTGGGCATCAGCACGCAGTAACGCCCGGCGAGGCTCAGGTAGGTCGTCAGCGCAGCGCCTTTGTTGCCCCGTTCTTCTTTTACGACCTGTACCAGAAGGATTTGGCGTACCTTTATGACCTCTTGAATTTTGTAGCGCCGTGGGCGGGGTTTGCGCGGCCGGAATTCGTCGCGGTCTTCGCCGGTGTCCGAGATAGCGCGGCTGGCGTGGTCTTCGGCGGGTTCGTCGGATTTATCATCGTCGTCATGGGCCGCGGCGACGGTTGTTTGGTCGGAGGTTTCTACGCCTTCATCCGCATTCGCGGCCTCCGTCTCGGGCGCCGCATCGGCACTCTCTGGTGCGGCCCCATCTTCAGCGGGCTCAGGGGCAGGTGTGTCCTCGGCTGAGGGCTGCCCCTCGGTCTCAGAAAGGTCTTTGTTTTCGCCTGACGCGGGGCTTCCGTTTTCGGGCACGTCCACAAGCCCGGTATCAGGCTCGTCCACGTCAATCACGTCAGACGTGGCGACGGCATCCCCGTCGGACTTTGCCGCCTTCGCCGACCGAGAGGATTTTGACTTCTCTCGCTCTTCGCGCCGAGCATCCTCTTCGGCCATGACCTTGGCGTAGGCTTCTTCCTCCGCCAGGAGCTTTTCGCGATCAGCGACCGGTATCTGGTAGTAGTCCGGGTGAATCTCCGAAAATGCCAAAAAGCCATGGCGATTGCCGCCGTAGTCCACAAACGCGGCCTGGAGACTGGGTTCGACCCGCGTCACCTTCGCCAGATAAATATTTCCTGCCAGTTGCCGCTTGGCTTCGGCTTCAAAGTCGAACTCTTCGACTTTGTTTCCATCCACCACCACAACGCGGGTTTCCTCCGCGTGGGTGGCATCGATCAGCATCTTTTTTGCCATAAGTCTTTCCGTACCCGCGCGAAGGCACGCCACCCCCAGGGGGCGCGGCGGTCTTTGCAGTCGGGGTGATTGGGGCGATGTTTGATGCGGGGCCAAACGGGACCGCCTGGGGTGCGCCCCGGGTGTTGGTTCCTGTCCTGGCCTCGCGCATCATCGCGGTTCGTCTCCGGCCCCGGGGCAAACAGCCCGCAGGTGCCAACTTTGGCGGCCCGCGCCGCCATAGCGTGGCAAGGCCGCAATCCTAGGTGGGCGAGTGCCCGGCGGCCCCCAATCAACCAATGGCAGACCCGCACCGCGGAACTCTGCCACCCGTCGGTGGACCGCAAAACTGTCGAAACAACGCCCAAGCGAGCGGTCGTTGATTTCATGAATAGGCACGAATTTGCCAAATGACAAACGCTTTTTAGGTGGGGTATACTCGGCAAAGCAGTAACGACCGACCACCAAAGGCGGCGCCCGATGACAGGCAACATCCTGAAAGAACGCGGTGTCGCGGGACTTCACCGCTTAGCGGCCGTCGCGTTGGCGACCGTACTTCTGGGTCTTTTTGCGGCGCTTGCGGCGCCTTCCACTCCTGCCACGGCCCAACAGCTGAGCGCGTTAGCGCGGGTGGACGCCGCCGCCTCTGGCGCCTGGGACGAAGACGGCGACACCGTTCTTGCTCTGGCCCTGTCGCAGCCGATCCCCTATCGTATTTTCGCGCTCGAAGCACCTTACCGGATTGTAGTTGATTTCCGAGAGGTCGATTGGACCGGCATTGCGCCTGCCATGCTTGACCGATCTGACAACGTGGTGGCCCTGCGGGTAGGGCTATTCCGGCCCGGGTGGTCGCGTTTGGTGATGGAACTGGCTGCGCCCATGGCGCCCACGGCAGCCGCGCTCACCGTCGACCGCACCCGGGGAACCGCCCGCCTGAACCTGCGGCTAGTCCCCACCGACCGCAAAGACTTTGGCACGCTTGCCGCGCGCGCCCCACAGGTCGAAGGCTGGCCCCTGCCCGCGCCCAACCGATCTGGCACCGCCAAACCCCGCCAGTTGGGCAACCGTCCGCTCATTGTGGTCATTGACCCAGGTCACGGGGGTATTGACGGGGGCGCCGAACGGGACGGCTACAGAGAAAAAGACCTGGTGCTGCAATTTAGCCGCGAATTGCAGGAAGCGCTCCTTCGGAGCGGGCGCTACCGGGTGCACCTCACGCGCAATGATGACCGTTTCCTATCGCTGCCGGACAGGATCACAATCGCCCGTCAAAAAGAGGCCGACGTCTTTTTGTCGATCCACGCCGACGCACTGTCGGAAGGGCAAGCAAGCGGGACGACGGTTTACACGCTGTCGGCGCGCGCCTCCAATGCCATGGCTGCGGAATTGGCAGCAAGTCACGACCGTTCGGACCTTTTAGCCGGGGTAGATCTGAGCCAACAGGACGACCAAATCGCAGCCGTGCTGATGGACCTGGCCCGACTTGAAACCGACGCGCGGGCGGTGGCCTTGGCGGATACGCTTGTCGAAGGCATCGCCGGGGCCGTGGGCCGCATCCGCAAGCGCCCGCGCCTTGAGGCTGGGTTCACGGTCCTAAAAGCACCTGACATTCCAAGCGTGCTGGTGGAGTTGGGGTTTATGTCCTCGCGCCAGGATCTGTCGAACCTTCTAACACCGGCCTGGCGCGCCCAGGTAATCGACGGCGTGATCGCAGCGCTCGACACCTGGACCATCGAAGACGCCGCCCAGGCGCGACTTTTGCGCAAATAACCGCCATGTCACCGGGCCGATGCCCCGCGCCCATGGGACAAAAGACTTGCCGCGGCAGCGGCTCCGTTTGGTTACGCGGCAACATGTGCGGTGTCGCGTCGCTTCACAACCGCTCTTTTTTCCCGGAACGGAAGCGCCTATACCTCGCTGCGGTGCCGCATTCCGGCCCGGGTGAACGCCCGGGTTCGGGGCGGCCTCCAACCCGGTCCCCCGCGCCGGGCACCTCAAAAAGGAGCGCGACCGCCTATGTCTAAGAAACACCAGGACGCGGATGTGGCGTTCATTAAGGCGCTGGCCGAACTTGTGACCGCAAAAGACCTGGCCGAAGTGCAGGTGAAGCGGGACTACGACGACAATACGTCGCTGAATGTGCGCGTGACGCGCACATTTTCGGCCCCGGCTGTGCCGCCGGCTCCGATAGCGGCGCCCTCCGAAGTTGCCGCCCTCCCGGCCGCAGCCGTTCCAGCGCCCGCCGCGGACGCTACGGCTGCCACCGAAGACCCTGCAAACCACCCAGGCGCTGTCACCTCACCGATGGTGGGGACGGTCTACCTGCAGCCGGAGCCCGGCAAACCGGCTTTTGTGACCGCAGGCGCCACCGTAGCCGAAGGGCAGACGCTCCTGATTGTGGAGGCCATGAAAACGATGAATCAAATCGCCGCCCCCCGGGCGGGTACAGTGACGCGGATCCTGGTCGAAGACGGCACAGCCGTTGAGTTCGGCTCGCCTCTTGTGATTATTGAGTAACCCCGGTGTTCCGAAAAGTTCTGATCGCCAATCGGGGCGAAATTGCCCTGCGCGTCATACGCGCCTGCCAAGAATTGGGTATCGCCACTGTTGCCGTGCACTCCACCGCTGATTCGGATGCGATGCACGTGCGCATGGCCGACGAAAGCATCTGCATCGGACCGCCATCGGGCGCGCAAAGTTATCTGAATGTGCCTGCGATTATATCAGCCTGTGAAATCACCGGCGCCGAAGCTGTGCATCCAGGATACGGGTTTCTGTCGGAAAACGCGAGCTTTGTTCAGGTGCTCGAAGATCACGGGATCGCTTTCATCGGCCCCACAGCAGAACATATCCGCATCATGGGCGACAAGATTACGGCGAAGGACACCATGAAAACCCTTGGTGTGCCGTGTGTCCCCGGCTCTGACGGGGAGGTGCCCACCCTGG
>JBCCMR010000045.1:0-13497 GCA_039026255.1 Pseudomonadota bacterium | reverse complement strand
TCCACAACCCGCGGCGACCACGATGCGGTCCGCTTGCAGCGCGGTTCCGTCTGCTAGGTCCAAGGCCCCCGGGCGCAAGGCCACCGCACGGCCCCGGCGGCGGGTGGCAACCGCGCCAGCCTCGGCGGCCGCGTGATCCAAAAGCTCTGCAGGGTCGCCCATGCCCTCGCCCGGGAAAAAGAGCGCCTCGGCAGGCGGCTCTGCCACCCCGGGGGCCAGTTCCGCAAAGCGGTTGGCACCGATGTGTTCCGCAGGCCAGCCTGCGGCGGCCATCATCGGAGCGGCCCGGGCCATTTCGTCCCCCCACATGAGCGAGCCTGGAAACCGCACCGGCCAACCGGCATCACCCAAGTCAGCCCACCGCGCCAAAGACGCTGCCCGCAGCAGGGCATAGCCCGTGTCCTGGGCGCTGCACACGTTAAGCCAGACCAAAGACCCCTCCGACGCCCGCGCGCCACCGCCCGCCAGGACCGTGACCTCGGCCCCCGCGCGACCCAGGGCCCGGGCGCACAAAAGGCCCACAATCCCCGCGCCGATCACAATCACCCGCATGCCTTCACCCTTGAGCCAATTCCCGAACCGGTTAGGCTGATCCTTGCCGCTGGGGAGGCGGCGCACAAGGGAGGCAAGCCATGGCAAACGCCGCAAGCTACTTCGTGGACCGACACGTTGAAGAGGGGCGCGGCAGCAACTGCGCCTATCGGGAGGCCGCAGGTCACCGCCGCAGCCTGACCTACGCAGAACTCGCCCGGGACGCAGGCATCGCTGGCCAGGCGTTCCTGAACGCCGGGTTTGTCCGCGAAGACCGTATCGCGCTTTTGCTGCTCGACCAAATTGAATACCCAGCACTTCTTTGGGGGTGCCTTAAGGCGGGGGTGATCCCGGTTCTTCTCAACACGCTTCTGTCGACGCGCATCTACGCCCAGATCCTGGACGACAGCCGGGCACGTGGGCTCGTTGTTTCGGCCGAACTATGGCCGGTGATCGCGCCCCTTTTGCCCGATCACCCGCACCTGCAAAAGGTCGTCGTGGTGGGCGCAATGCCCGCAGGCGCCGCCGATCTGGCCGTTCCATACGACCACTTCCTGGCCGGGGCAGAGCCCTTAGCCACGCTGCACACCCGCGACGATGAGATTGCGTTCTGGCTCTATTCGTCAGGGTCGACCGGGGCACCTAAAGGTGTGCGCCACGTGCACGCGGCGCTGCGCGCCACCGCGGACACCTTCGGGCAGCAAGTCCTGGCCATCCGCCAAGACGACGTGGTTTTTTCGGCGGCCAAGATCTTTTTCGCCTACGGGCTTGGCAACGCGGTCACCTTCCCCCAGTCGGTGGGCGCCACTACGATCTTGTTCAACGGCCGCCCCACCCCAGACACCGTGACCGAGGTCATCGCCCGGGAGCGCCCGACGATATTTTGCGGCGTGCCCACGCTTTTCGCCGCCATTCTGGCGCATTTCGACACCCAGGGCGCGCCTGACCATCGCTTACGGCTGTCGACCAGCGCGGGCGAGGCACTGCCCGCCGAGATCGGCCAAGCCTGGGACCGCCGGATCGGATCGCAGATCCTAGACGGGGTCGGCAGCACCGAAATGCTCCATATCTTCCTGTCGAACCGCCCCGGCGACATCGTCTACGGCACCTCGGGCACGGCTGTGCCAGGATATGACCTGCGCTGCGTGAACGAAGCCGGGGACGAAATCACCGAAGGGGAGGTGGGCGAGCTTCTGGTGCGCGGCGCCAGCGCCGCCGACGGCTACTGGAACCAGCGCGACAAAAGCCGCGCCACGTTCGAGGGCGAATGGACCCGCACCGGCGACAAATACGAACGGCGCGGCGACGGGCGTTTTGTCTACTGCGGGCGCACGGACGATATGTTCAAGGTGTCGGGCATCTGGGTCAGCCCATTTGAGGTGGAGCAGGCGATCATCGAACACGACGCGGTCCTGGAAGCCGCGGTCGTGGCCAAAGAGGACGCAGACCGCATGCTCAAACCCAAGGCGTTCGTAGTTCTCAAGGACGCGGCCCGGGCGGTAGAAGTGCAAGAGGTCATCCGCGACTTCGTAAAGGACCGCATCGGCAAGTGGAAATACCCTCGCTGGGTGGAAATTGTGGACGACCTGCCCAAAACCGCCACCGGCAAAATCCAACGGTTCCGCCTGCGCGAAGACGCCTGATGTTTGCTGTCCTGCCGAGGATAGGCGGGCGCGATTGACGGCCCCGTCCTCGGGCGCCAGACTGGGGTCGATACGAAAGAATTCGACACATGGCCGAACTTGGCAGCCAGGAGGACCTGCCCCAAGACTATCGCCGTGATACAGTTCAGGCTGGGTGACGCCCAGGGGTGAATGGCATGATCACGGCCACAATGGGGACGGACCGGTGATCTGGCTCAAAGGGTTCAACCTGCCGCTTTTTGTCTACTTCGAGGGATCCTACACGGTCGAACGGCCGCTACTATCGCGGCGTACCCGCCCCGGCGCCACGCGATTCAATCAACCCGGAAAATCGCGAAGACATCTTGCCCACCGTGGGTTTTACGGCGATGTATCTGCCGGGGGGCGGCGCCGACTGCCTGCCGCTGCAATCCACCAGCGCGGCATTTTACGTGGTGCGCTGGTCAAAAAACCAAAGCAAATTCGGCGACATCAACTTGACCTGGTCAGCTAAAAATACGTTTACCGCGCCTGTCTTTGCGCCCATGGGCCTCGACGCCAGCCAAGACGCCTTTCTGATACGCATAAAAAAACCACTGCAAAATAGACTAGGATAGTAAAAGGAACGCGCCCGATGACCGCGCCACTATTTGATCTGGCCCCGCGGCCGGTTGTTCCCGTTAAGGGCAGCGACCGGGGCTTTCCCATCAACCGCATCTTCTGCGTGGGGCGCAACTACGCCGCCCACGCCGCCGAAATGGGGGTCGAGGTTGACCGCGAGGCGCCGTTCTACTTTACCAAATCCGCAGCCCACACGGTGATGAGCGGCGCGGCCGTGCCCTATCCGCCGGGGACGGACAATTACCATTTCGAGATGGAGTTCGCCGTAGCCATCGGCGCCCCGGCCTTCCGGGCTGCCCCAGGGGACGCCATGGCGGCGGTTTTTGGCTACTGCTGCGCGCTCGACATGACGCGTCGCGACTTGCAGATCAAAGAACGCAATATCAAGCGTCCCTGGGACCTGGGCAAGGACGTAGAGGGCTCTGCTGTTGTGGCACCGATCACCCGTGCGGCGGAGTTCGGGGCCATCGACGCCCAAACGATCTGGCTCGACCAGAACGGAACGCGCGTGCAAAAGAGCACGCTTGATCTTTTGATCCATTCGGTGCCCGCGGTGATCGCCCACCTGTCGGGGTTTTATCACCTTGTACCAGGGGACCTGATCCTGACCGGAACCCCCGAAGGCGTTGGGCCGGTCGCGCCAGCTGATGTGTTAGCGGGCGGGGTAACTGGGCTTGATCCAATTGGGTTGACGATCACGGCGCCAACCTAAGGGTCTTACTCAGCGGCAATCTGGTCGCCGTCGTCCAAGACCTGGCGCAGGCGCCGCCGTTCGCTTTGGGCAGCGCGGATAATGCGCGGAGCATTTATGACGCTCGGAGTTGCCAACTGGCGCCGGGACCAACGCCCCGTCATACGCCACCCGGACAAGGCCGAAAGCGGTACCGCCAGCACCAGGGAGACGGCAATCGGCAAAAGCCAAAGCGACACAAGCCCCGCGGCCATGCCCGCCGCAAGCGCCCCACCGATCAGCGTTTCGAGTGCGTGAAACTTCACCAGCGTCCAGGGCCCATAGCGACCGCCGCCGCGGGCCTGGGGGGTCCAGATTTCGCGGATACCGATCAGGCTGCGCACCACGGCCACGGTCTGCTGCACCATCAAGATCGGAGCATACAGTATCGCCAGCACCAATTCAGCCGCGACCGATCCGGCAAAGCGCCGCGCACCTCCCATATCCGCCACGCGAAGGCCCGTGCTGCCCATCGCCGCCGCGCCAAGCGCCTTTGGCGCCAAAAGCATCGCATACATGAAAAGCATCAGCGCCACATTGTTGACATAGCTCATCTCGGGCCAGGCAACTTGGGGATTGAGCCCCGAAAAATAACGGATCACGTTTTGGTCTTCGCTAATGCCTATGACCGCCCAGACGCACAACAGCACAAACCAAGCCGGGCTCATCAGGTAGCTTACGGCGCCATGGAATAGGTGGAACCGGGTGATCCCGTGAAAGCCCTTTGACCGCAAAAGCCCCAAGTGCTGCAGGTTGCCCTGGCACCAGCGCCTGTCCCGCAGGACATAATCAATGAGCGTCGCGGGCGCCTCTTCGTAAGACCCTTTGACCCGCGGCAGGAAACGCACCGCCCAACCGGCCCGGCGCAAGAGACCGGCTTCCACAAAATCGTGGGACAGGATCAGCGCGCCGCGCCGGCGCCAGCTATCTACGCGAGGCAGCCCCGCGCACCCGGCAAACGCCGCAGTGCGAATGATGGCGTTGTGGCCCCAATAGTTGCCTTCGCGATCGGCCCAGGTGGCAAGCCCCTCAGCCAAAACAGCCCCGTAGATGGTGCTTGCGAACTGCTGCACCCGGCCAAAAAGGGTGGTCGCGCCAAACAGCTGGGGGAATGATTGGATAAGCCCGGCGCTTGGGTCCGTGGACAGCTCGTCCGCCAGGGCCACCACCGCGTCGCCAGACATCAGACTGTCGGCGTCAAGGACAAGCATCGCCTCACACCCACCACCCCAGCGTTCCACCCAGTCGGCCAGATTGCCGACTTTGCGGTCGGTGTTTTCGCCCCGGCGCCGGTAAAAGACCCGGTCGAACCGGTGGGCCAGGGCGGCAAAGGCCCGTTCTTCCCGGGCGGCGATACCATCGTCTCGGGTGTCGGAAAGGACAAAAAGGCTGAACCGGTGACCGGGGTCACGGACGGCCAGTTCAGCGAGCATCGCGCTGGCGTTGCCAAATACTTCGGACGGGTTTTCGTTGTAGATCGGCATCAACAGCGCCACGTCGAGCGGGCGCACTGGGCCGCGCGGGCGGGGGCGCTCAACGAGCAGGTTCACGATACCCACGGTGACCGTGGAAAGCGAAAAGCAGATCCAAAAAAAGGTTATAGCAATCAGCCCGATCAGCACCCCTTCCAAAGGGGATATCCCGCCCATGGCAAACCAGTCCGTGAAGGCGGCTATAAGGAGGCCCGTTACAATAACCGCAGGCGCAAAGGTGGCGATGCGCCACCAGGCGATGCCCTGGCGGCCGCGCACGCCCGGGGCGGCGCCGTCCCGGTAGGGTCGGCCCAAGTCCTGTACCGGATGGGCCAGGGGTGCGGGCGGGGGCATTGTTCCCTTCACGGCGTCCACCGGTAAAGCCAGACCTCGCTCACGGCGGTGCCGTCGCGCAAAAGCTGGGCGCGCAGTTCGGCCGGGCGATCGCCGCTGTCAAAGCTAAAGCCAAGCCGCAGGCCGCCGGTGCCAGGGTTGCGCTGCAGGATGCCAGGGCTGACTTTGGCGCGGTTCGACGACGTGTGCACGGTCAACGCCTCTGGCCCTGCCTCGAAGGCTGGGTGCGGGGCGAAATCCACGGTGGCGATCCTTTCGGGCACGGTCTTGTCGTAACCCTTACCGATGCGGGTTTGCACCACCGGCGCCACATCGCGCGGACGCGGCGGCGCCCCGCCCCAATCCATTTGGTAGCTAAACTGATGCGCGGTTCCGGGGGCCAGCGGGTCCCGCGGACGCCAGTAGGCCACGATATTGTCGTAGATTTCCTTTTCCGCGGGGATTTCTACCAGGCGCACGGCCCCCCTGCCCCAGTCTTCGCCGGGAGTGATCCACAAAGACGGGCGCCGGTGGTAGTGGGCTTCGAGATCCGCGAAGGCACCAGGCTCCCGGCTACGCTGCATCAGGCCAAAGCCGCGCGGGTTTTCATCCACAAAGCTGCTGACCTGCAGCGTGTTTGGATTGGCTAAAGGACGCCACAGAAGTTCTCCCGCACCGTTCCAGACCATCAGCCCTTCGCTGTCGTGTACAGCGGGCCGAAAGTCGTCGAACCGATTGCGGTTGGTTTCATCGAAGAGGAACATCGATGTCAGCGGTGCAAGGCCAACATGGTCTAGCGGTCGGCGGGGGTGAAGCTCTGCCTCCACGGTGACACGGGTGGGCGCGCCTGGTATGATCTTGAAGCTGTAGGCCCCGGTCGTGCTTGGCCCGTCGAGCAGCGCATGCACCGTCATCATACGCGCGCCGGGCTCCGGCGCTTCCAGCCAGAACCGGGTGAATTCGGGAAACTCCTCCCCCGCGGCGTCGCCGGTGTTGAGCGCAAGCCCCCGGGCCGAAAGCCCGTAATTCTGCCCGGTGGCAATGGCGCGGAAATAGCTTGCCCCTTGAAAGACCATGAATTCCGTGAAGATGTCGGGGGTTTCCAGTTCCGCACGCAGGCGGAAACCGGAGTAACCCATGGTGTCGTCCACGGGCAGGGCGGGGAATTGATCGGTTTTGTCAAAGAGCGACATATCAAAGGCCAGCTTTTGCGCCATGCCGCCGGTCACGGTCGAAATTTCGACCGGGCGCGGAAAGTAGAGGCCGGGATGGAAGAAATCGACCTGCGCCGGGCGGCGGCTGTCGGCCCAAAGCGCCTTTTGGCTGTTGAACCAGATGCTGCGGTATTGGTCGTAGGTCAGATCGCGCCACGGTTTCGGCACCTGAGCCATTGGCGTGTAGGTCATGCTGGCCAGGCGTGCCGCCTCGTCGCTGAGCCAGGCCCGCGAAAAGGGAAGCGCTTCGCCTTTTGTGGCCACCGCCGCGCCTGCCCGGCTGGCCAGGGCCGCGCCGATGACGCCTAAAACCGTCCGCCGCGTCAGCATCACGCTGCCACCTGCGCCGCGGCGGTCAGGCGTTTGCGCCAGGGCTGGCCTTTGTACCACCCAGCCCCGTAGGCCACCGTGATCAGCATTGCGCAGCCCAATAGGTTGAGCGCCGTCACAGTAAATCCGGTACGCCCCACCGCGTCGAGCGTGGCGCCAACAAGACGGGCAAATACCATCGAAAACACAAACACCGCCAGCGACTGCTGCCCCACCTTCGTGATCTGTGCCACGATAAATCCCCAGACCCGGCTCAACGTCGTTTGGCCGTGGGCAATCAGCCGCCGCCCGCCTTCGCCCGCAGCCACCCAGGCCAAATACCCCAGCGCTAAAAAGTGCACGTAGCGCAGGATACCGAAGTCGGATTTCGTAATTAGCCACTGGTTGGCGATGCGCCAATCGCGGGCCCAGTCAAAGCCCAGTTCGCGCACACCAATGTTCGAAAGCGGTACGTTGGCGAGCACAATCAGCGCGCAAAGCCCGATCAGCCATGCTTTCACCGGCGGACGGGGGAGCCAACCGCGCATGAAAGCGAACCCGGTGAAAAAGATCAGTTGCCAGCCGAAAGGGTTAAAAAACCACTCACGGGCTGACCATGGCTCTGCCGGGAAGTTCAGGGACATCAGGCCCATCGGCTCTAGAATGCGGCCCTGGGCAGCAAGCCAGACAAACCCCATAAACACAAAAACCGCGCCCACGTGGATGCGCGCCAGGATCATGACAATCGGCATCATCGCCAGGATCGCCAGGTACATTGGCAAAATATCAAAGTAGTTCGGCACATAGGTGAGCGTGAACAGCCCGATAAGCTGCGGCCCCGGATCGGCAAAGAACTTCCACAGGTTCAGCGATCCGACGTAGTTTTTGTCCACCGGTGACACTTCGTTTAACACCGCCATGAGCATGGCGATGGTAAAGAACATACCGATGTGGGCCCAGTAGACCTGCCAACAGCGGAACGACACGCGTGCGGTCCCAAGGCGCCAGCCGGCGCGGTCAAAGCTACCGCCGAAGGCGATGGCGCTGGCCATGCCCGAACAAAAAACAAAGATCTCGGTGGCGTCGGAAAAACCCCAGCGGGCGGGAATCCAAGAGGTAAAGAAATTGCCCGGAGTATGCGCAAATAGGATGATGAACATCGCAATGCCGCGATAGAAATCAAGCCGCGGGTCACGCACCCGAGGGCCCGGAACGGCGGTTGTACCCGCGGGCGCAGCAGGGCGCGCCGAGGCAAGATCGGTGGCGGATGTGGCGGCCATGGTCATGCCCGTGTCAGCCCTTACTTACACCGGTTATTCCGCAGGAACGCGGTCTGCGCAAGCGGCGGCGCGGCCCTGGACGATCATATCCCGGCGCACGGCCGCGTAGCGGTCTTCGCGCCCGGCCCGGCGTGCAGTGCGTTGGGCCAATATTCCTTCCGCCTCGTCCAGAAAACCAGACCTAATGCCCGCGTCGATTGTCAGTCGCTCAAAGACATCCCGCTGGGCGTGGCTGCCGCCTGCGATCTGCATATTGCGCCGCGCCCGGGCAAGGTTGAGAAACGCAGTACGGTAGTCCCCTTCCCCAAACGCTTCGAGCCCGGCGCCCGCGTTCAAGCCCGGCATCGCCATACGCTTTTGCATGTCCGATGCGCTCGCCTTGGCATTTTGGTGCATGCGTCCCATGAGGCGGCGCACGGCCCCATCCCGGCCCCCGCCGATGAGCGCTAGAAGGTAGTGCAGGTCCGCGAAAATCAGGCAGCCATCCTCTGTCCGGCCTTCGGAGACGGTGGCCAGTTCGTCCCAGCGGTCGCCCACGTCGACGCCGTCGAGTTCTAGACGGCTCAGGAGAGAGGTGGCATTCGATATATCGCGGTAGTCATCCGTGTGGTCGGCCCGGATCGCTTGGTCGTAGAGATCAAGCACCGTATCGACCTCCCCCTGGTCCAGGTGCATCAGCGCCTTGTGCCACCAGACATGGTAGCGAAAGTTATTGCAGTGTTCCCAAGCGGTTTCGTGCCCCGAAAGCCAGTTAATCCCCCCCCGGCTGTCGCCTGTCATGTCGTAGACATGCGCCACAGCATGCAAGCCCCAAGCATCGTCGCTGGTTGTTCCCAGGGCGATGCGTCCAGTCGTCTGCGCCTTAGCGTAATCGCCCGTTTCCTCGAGCGCAAAAGCATGACAGCCCAAAAGGTATCCGCGCCCTGGATGGTCATGGGCGTAAGCGGGCAGGACCGCCTCCAGGACCTGGCGCATGGTCCGGGCGTCCCCCAGAATGAACCGGATCGCGTGGCTCAGCTTCATGGCAAGTGTGTCGGTGGGATTTTGGTCAAGCACCTCTTCTAGGTGGCGGGCCGCATCGCTTGGGCGACCGTCGTCGATCCAGGCGCCCAGAGCCCGCACAAATGCGATTTCGCGCGCGGTGGCGGGCGCGCCAGCGCGGGCGGCGGCAAGGGCTTCCCGGGCGACTGGTTCCAGCTCAGACCGACCCAGAAGTAGCATCATCATACCCTTGACTGCTTGCCCCAAAGCAAAGTCCGGCGCCGCCGCGACCGTGGCTGCCAGGTGATCTCCGGTGGCCGCCCCATGGGCCATAAAGGCCATCTGCGTGGCATCCCAACTGTCTCGGGCCGGGCCTGCCGCAAGGGTGGTTTCCTGACCGAAAACATCATAGTGCTTGGGGTGCTGCATTGGGCGCCTCTGGTTTATTCGGTGGTCTGTGGACCGCGTCCAGACACCTTCTAACAGTTAGTTGGGCGTCCGCGTCGGCCTTCTGTCCACTATAACAGACATGTGAGCCGCACCGGTGGTACCGTGATCCATGTTGCGCGAAAGGCAGCCAAATCCTGCGCTGACCCGGCGGATTGCCGCCCGTAAGAACCCAGGGTTGCCAATTGTTTCAGCGCGATGGTTGCAAATTCACCAGGGTTTTGACGGTGCCGGCGGTGAGCGCGGCCCGGCAAAGACGCGCGTCAGGGTTTGGGGATATCCGCATCAGGGCGCAGCCAATCCAGGATAGTCTGGGTATCTTCGCCCAACCGCGGCGGCGGACGGCGATAGGTGACAGGTGTTACCGATAGCTTGAGCGGGTTGCCTAGCAACTGCACCGCGCCCGTATCGGTGCCTGACCGCGGTAGCCGCGGGGCCATATCCCGGGCGGCGACCTGATCGGTGGCAAACACCTCCGGCAACGTGTTCACCGGCCCCACAGGCACTTGCCGCGTCTCAAGACCGCCAATTACCTCGGCCTTGGTGTGGGTGGCCAACGCCTTGGCCAGGATAGGCACCAGAGTATCGCGGTGCTCCAGCCGGGCAGGGTTGGTGGCAAAGCGGGGGTCGTCCGCCAGTTCGGGCCGCGCCAGGTAATCGCAAAAACGCCGATATTGCCCGTCGTTGCCCACCGCCACGATCACATGACCGTCGGCCACGGCGAAGACCTGGTAGGGCACAATGGTGGGGTGGCCGTTACCCCGGCGCGGGCGGTCCTGGCCAGTGCTCAAGTGGGCGGTGCCTTCGTTGACTAGCCAGGAAACGGTGCTGTCCACCAGGCTCAGGTCGATGTGCTGGCCTTCTCCGGTGCGGTCCCGGTGGCGCAGCGCGGCAAGGATCCCGACCGCAGCGTACATGCCCGTCATCACGTCAGCGATGCCCACGGCGACCTTCATGGGCTGGCCTTCGGGCTCCCCGGTGAGCGCCATAATCCCCGCATACCCTTGGGCCATCAGGTCATAGCCCGGCTTGTCCCGGTTGGGGCCGGTCTGTCCAAAGCCCGAGATCGAACAGTAGACAAGCCCGGGGTAGGCCGCGCGCAGCGTGCCGTGGTCGAGACCATATTTTTCCAGCCCGCCGGGCTTGAAATTCTCGATCACCACGTCGGCGCGTCCGACCAACTGCCGCAGCAGCGCCTGTCCTTCAGGGTCTGTCATGTCGATGCCCAGCGACCGCTTATTGCGGTTGGCAGCCATGAAATAGGCCGACAGGTCACCCGCGCCGGGGGCAAAGGGCGGCCCCCACTGACGGGTGTCGTCGCCGCGGGTTGGGTGCTCAATTTTGATCACTGTGGCGCCTAGGTCGCCCAAAAGTTGCGTCGCTGTGGGTCCGGCAAGAATGCGCGACAGATCGAGCACAATGAGCCCGTCGAGCGCCCCGCCCGAGGGCCTATCGAGCGGTTCAGATCCGTCCGTCATAGCCGCCCCGGTCGATCTGCGCCGCAATCACTGTGAAGTGGTCCATTGCCAGGGCATCCACCAGGGCCCCACGCAGCTCCGACCGGTCGGTGACGGTCACGCCCGCCCCGCCAAACGCGCGCCCTATGGCCGCGAAATCATGGCGCCCGAAATCAACGCCCGCGTTGCGCAGCTGGCGCTGTCGCTGCTTGAGTTCGATCAACGCGAGCGAGGCGTCCACAAAGACAACGATGATCACCGGCAGGCCCAGTTCCTGGGCGGTGCTGAGATCGCCGCAGGCCATCAGAAAGCCGCCATCGCCCACAAAGGCCACTGCGGGCCGGTCCGGGCGGGCCAGGGCGGCGCCCATGGCCAGGGGCACCGCGCAGCCCATCGTGCAGAGCCCCGAGGACTGGATCAGCGCCCGGGGGCGATCGCAGGTCCACATCTGGCTCAACAGGATGCGGTGGGCGCCGCTGTCGACGCTGGCCAGGGTATGGGGCGGCAAGACCTGGCGGCATTCGTCGATGACCGCCGCCGGGCCCCAGGGGTCGTCCGTCGGGAAGGCGTGACAAAGGGTTGTGCGGGTGGCGGCGGGCTCTTTACCTGGCCAAGTGGCGCGCGGGGTCGCCTTAGCCAGGGCGCGGGCCGCTGCGCCGGTATCAGCCACAAAGTTCACCGTGGCCTGGTGCATATAGTGGGTGTTTGCAACCGCGGTCACGTCGATGACGCGTTGGCGATCCGGGTCCCAGGGATCGCGCCAGCCCGGGCGCATTTCAATGGGGTCGTAACCCAGGCACAGGATCAAGTCCGCCTGGGCAAGTAGCGGCATCAGATGCTTGTCGGCCAAGGGCGAGAGCCCGGCCCCGCCAAGCGCAAGCGCGTGGTTTTCGGGCAAAACGCCTTTGGCCTTATAGGTGGTCACCACGGGCATCGCAAAACGCTCGGCCAGGGCGCGCACGTCATCGGCTGCGCCGTCGCGCAACACATCGAGCCCGACGACCATCAAAGGCCGTTCCGCCGCGCTGAGCCAGGCGCGCGCCTCGTCGAGCGCTGGACCCACCGGGGCCACCGCCGCGGGCGGGCGGGCCGCTGGGGCGGGCGTACCCGCAGGCACCGCCGCATCGGCCACGGAGATCGGCACGTCGATCAGCACCGGCCCCTGGCGTGGGGCCATGGCCTGGGCCACGGCCTTATCGGCAATAGTGGCCGCGCCCCGGGCGCTGAGCGTGAAAGTGGCGCGGGTGATGGGCGTCAGCACAGCCCGATGGTCGAGCACCTGGTGCGTGTAGCTGAGCGCCTCATCGGCATCGACGCACCCGGTCAGAACAATCAGCGGGACCCGGTCCTGATCGGCGTTAGCGATGACGTTCACACCGTTCATCAAACCCGGCCCCACTGTGGCCACCAATATGGCGGGCGCCCCGTCCATGTGATGGGCGCCTTCGGCCATAAAACCGGCGGCGTTTTCGTGTTTACACAGGTGAAAGGCGATGCCCGCCTTTTCGAGCGCATCCACCAAGGTCAGCACCTCGCCCCCGGGCATGCCAAAGGCATGGCGGCACCCGGCAGCAAAAAGCCGTTCGGCAACCGCATCCGCGGCGCGTTTTGCATCGGCCATGGGCACCCCCTTCGATCTTGCCACCGGTCCCGGTCTGGCCCAGCCCTGCGCCCATTGCAAGCGCGAGCGGGCCGACCCTGGACGCGCGGACTAGCCCCCTGCGGCGGCGATTTCGCCGATGGTGGCGAAAATCGCATCCAGCTGAGCGGCGGCGTCGCGCAAGCCCGCGCCGGCCTCTTCCATGTAGGGCGCAAAGACCGTGGACGGGGTTTTGTAGCTTAGCGTAGCCGTGCCGTCGGTGTCCTCGGTCACGTAGATGCGGATCGGAGCCTCGATCATGGCGGCGGTCGACAGGCGCAGAATGTCGACGGCAAAGACGTTGTTAAAGATGCCAATGACCCGGTTGCCGGGGATCTCTACGCCGCGGTTCGCGGCGACACCGGTGGGCCCGGCTTCGGTGACGATGCCCATTTTGTTGGCCTTGGCGGCGGCCTTCACGTCGGCGATCAACGTCTCGTAGCTTTTGTCCGAGCCGATCACCACCCAGCCTTCCCGGGGCGCCATATCGGTGATGGTGTCTGCCTGGGCAGGCGGGGCGAGCGCCAGAGCAGCGGCAAGGCTCAGCGTTGCGGCCAAGATCGTAAGCGGGCGCATTGGATGTCCTTTCATTTGTTGGCACCCTTCTCATAGCCGCGTCTGCCCCTCTCGCAGCAATCACATCTGCGTAAACGTACCCGCCCGGCGGTGTCCCGCCCGCAGTAAAAAGGCCGCCCCGGTGACGGGGCGGCCTTCGCCTGTCAGAGCCCGGGCGCCTAAACCCCGGGGAAAAGACCGATCACGGGCGGATCAGAGCCCCCACTTTTCCTTGGTGGCGTCGAAGAAGCCCTTGGCCTCCTTCACCTTGATCCAATTATTGACGTAGTTGATCCAAACCTGATC
>JBCCMR010000044.1:0-13655 GCA_039026255.1 Pseudomonadota bacterium | reverse complement strand
GCGGATGTCGTCCTGGGGGTTGAGGCGCCAGTCCTGCACGGTGCCGTTTTCAAGCCTCGCGTCCCCGGTCGAGAAATTGGCCGCCACGTCCGCGTACCATCCGCTGTCGAGAGCATAGGAGGCTTCGATCTCAAGCCCTTGGCGATCAACCCGGTTCGTGGACCCACCTGGCGCAAAACTGCGGTAGCTGGTGACGTCCCAGACCGACTGATCGTAGGCCACGACTTTGACTGCCAGCGTGTCACCGCCGGTGAAGACGTCCGTCCCCGCATAAGAGGCGCCAAATTCGAGCGTCCGGCTCTTTTCAGACCGGTTAGCCAGCACCGCGTTCTGCACGTCGTCGATGATCGGGAAGTTTTCCGTGTAGGCAGCGCTAGCGAAGACGGCAAAGCCGTTGTTGAACTCGTAGCGGGCCGAAATCCCACCCATGAGCGCGCTGTTGTCAAAGCGTCCGCCGCCGGCGGTGGCCGAGGCGGTCATCTTTTGGTCCTCAAAGCGCAGGGCCGGCGTGATCGTCCAGTTGCCGATGCGCATGTCATCGACCACGTAAATTGCCACCACATCCCGTTCGCCGCCCGGGGCCGAACCCGCGGTGGCGTCCTGGCGATCGCGGCGGGTGAATTCGATGCCCGCGCGAAGCTCGTGCTCGATGGCACCCGTGGTGAAGATGGCCGTATTCTTGAACCGCAGGGTTGTGGTTTTGTAGCGGTTGTCGGCGTCAAGCAGCGGGTTTGGGCCTACGATCGCTTCCGAGAAGACCAGTTCGTCCACGTGGACAAGCTCGATCGAGAAATCGATCAGGTCGGAGGCGGGATTGTAATTGTAGGCGAGCGAGAAAGTGTCGTTTTCGATCTGCCGGTTCACATTGCCGAAGTTAACCACGCCGAAGGTGTCATAGGGGACGTCCTGCTGATCTTGGTCGGTGTGAGTGTGGCTAAAACTGATCGAGTGCTGGTTGTCGTTGCCAAAGGTGTATTTGAACTTCACTAGCCACGACGGGTCATTGATGTCGCCTGCGTTGGGCGCGATAGCCACGCCGTTGCCGTCGGTGCGCGTCGAAAGCTGACGGCGCGTGTAGTTGACCAGGAACTCCAGTTGTTGGGTCGGCTGCCAGGCGAGAGTGGTGGAGCTGGCCAGCCCGTCGCCGTTGGAGGTGAATTCGAGCGCCTGGCGCACCCGGAAGCCGACTTCGCCGCCGGTGACGTCGGATGCGTCGATGGTTTCAAGCCGCACCACGCCGCCGATCACACCGCTGCCAAACTCGAAGGATCCGATGGTGCCGCGGTTCACGCGCACTGTTTTATAGAGGAAGGGGTCCGTAAAAAGCTGCGTTCCCACGCGGTAAAGCTCTTCGGCGCCTTTGGTAGCTCCGTCGACCTGGATGAGCACCTTTTGGTCGGTGCCAAAGGTGCCGTTGGCGCCGTAGCCGCGGATGGTGATGCCCGAGCCCGAGCTTGTCGCCCCGTTCACCAGGTTCACACCCGGCACAGTGTCGATCAGCTCGGCGAGCGTGCCCGCTTGCCGGTCTTCCAGTTCTTCCTGGTCAATAACCGTTAGCGATTCTGCGGTTTGGGTTTGCACCTCACGCTTTGACTCGCCCAATACAATCGTCCCGAGAAACCCGTCATCTTGTGCCTGGGCGCTGGCCGCTGGGGCCGTGATCGCCGCTGCCAGCACGCCCATGGCGGTGCATCGCAAAATGGCATGCGCCGATGTGCGTACGTTCTTACCGACCGGGCCCGCCATGCGGGCCGGTGTGTTGTAAAGTCTCATACCGATTTCGCTCCTTGGTATCGGCCGAGGCTTGCGTTGGGCTGGCTGGCGTATTGGGTGTCGGTCCCGCGTTCCCGGGCGGGTCTTGCAGCGGGTAATAAATCTGATAAAAACTGTCAACTATGAGCCGGACCAGGGGCCTTGGCAGCCCCCAGACGAACGGCGATTATGACAATTCGACAACAGTCAGAACAAAGGCTCGGCATGACCGTTCCCGCTGAACTTTCTCCCGATGATATCCGCGCCCTGCAAAAGGAAAAAAGCGGTCTACGTGCCCGCGATCTGGCCGAAGAGTCCGGCATTTCTGAGGCCGCTTTAGTTGCCGCACGGGTGGGCCGCGACGGTGTGACGCGGGTGGCTTCGCATCCCAATGATCTGATCGCCGCGGTGCCTTCGCTGGGTCCGGTAATGGCGCTAACGCGAAACCGGTCCGCCGTGCACGAAAAGACCGGCGCCTATGACAACTTTCACCCTGGCAACCATGCGTCGATGGTGCTGACCGAAGACATCGACCTGCGCATGTTCCCGTCCCACTGGGCCATGGCATTCGCCGTTGAGGACGAAACTGACCAGGGCACACGCCGGTCGCTTCAAGTCTTCGATAAGTCCGGTGACGCGGTGCACAAAGTCTATCTGCGTGACGGGTCAGACTTGGCGGCTTGGGACCCGCTCGTGCGCGCGCTCAAAATCGACGACCAGTCTGACACGTTCGCCGCAGAAATCCGGCAGCCGCCCGAGATACCTAAAGGCGACGCCGCAAAGGCCGACGCCCTGCGCGCTGAATGGGTGCGCATGACCGACACGCACCAGTTTATGCGCGTCTGTTCAAAACTTAAGATGAACCGCCTTGGCGCCTACCGCATTGCCGGTGAGCCCCATGCGCGGTCCCTGCCGGTGTCGGCGGTGGACACTATGTTCGAGGCCCTGCGCGACCGCGGCACCGAAGTGATGCTCTTTGTGGGTAACCGGGGCTGTATCCAAATCCATTCGGGGCCTATCAAAACGCTCAAACCCATGGGCCCTTGGCAAAACGTGCTCGACCCCGGGTTTAACCTGCATCTGCGCGCCGATCATGTGGCCGAAGTCTGGGCCGTCGACAAACCCACCCAGCGCGGCAACGCAGTCTCGGTCGAGACCTTCGATGCCGACGGCGCGCTAATTTTTCAGGTGTTCGGAATCCCCAAAGAAGGCCGCGACAGCAGGCCCGAATGGCGCAAGATCGTAGCTGAGCTACCTACCACAGATAAAGGAGAAGCATGATGACCTTTGTCCGTACAAAGCGGCTGGCCAAAACGGTCCTGACCGGTGCCGCATTTATCCTGGCCCTAGCACCTTTCTCTTTGCCCGCTTGGGCCGAAGATCGCGTGGTCGCGATTGGGTCATCCGTGACCGAGATTGTTTACGCCCTGGGGCAGGAGGGGCGCCTTGTGGCCCGCGACAGCACTTCGACCTTCCCAGCGGCGGTCGAAAAGCTGCCGGATGTGGGCTACATGCGGGCGCTGGCGCCCGAGGGCGTCTTGTCTGTGAACCCCACGCTGATCCTCGCTGAAGAGGGCGCAGGCCCGCCCGAAACGCTTAGCGTGTTAGAGAATGCCTCTGTGCGATTTGTGGAGGTTCCGGACAAATATACAGCCGAAGGGATCGTCAACAAAATCATTGCTGTAGGCGATGCCCTTGAAGTTCCAGAAGAGGCCGCTGACCTGGCAGGTAAGGTTGCAGCAGACATGGCTGCAGCCGCCAAAGTCGTGGCTGACAAGTCCGACGGTCCACCCCGGGTGATGTTTGTGCTGAGCACCGCAGGCGGCCGGGTGATGGCAGCGGGCACCAACACCGCAGCCGAGGGCATCATTGCGCTTGCCGGTGGTAAAAACGTGTTTGAGTTCGAAGGGTACAAGCCTGTCACCGCCGAGGCGGTGACCGCATCACAACCCGATATTGTCCTTATGATGGAGCGGGCAGGCAGCCATAGCACCGACGCCCAGACGCTTTTTGCAATGCCGGGCTTTGCGCCCACCCCTGCGGCGGCCGATGCGCGCTTGGTGAAGCTGAACCCGCTTCTACTGCTGGGTTTCGGGCCGCGCACCGGTGAAGCGGTGCGCTATCTCGCTGACGCGTTCCACGGTGGCTGATTTCGCCCCCAGCGGAGAAGCCCGCCCCGGCGCTGTGTCTGCGGCGGCCCTGGGTGACGATCGGCTTCAGCGGGCGCGCTTGGCGCACCTGGGCTTGGCCTCGGCGCTGTCGATTATGTTCATCGCTAGCCTCAGTGTCGGGGCGACGGACGTGTCGCTTTGGACTGTGGCTTCAAAGGTCCTGAGCGGGGAACAACTCACCCTTCTTGAACACACGGTTTTTTTCGATATTCGCTTGCCACGGACGGCGCTTGGCGTGGTTGTGGGGGCGGGGCTTGCGGTGTCAGGTGTTCTGATGCAAGGGCTGTTTCGCAACCCGCTTGCTGACCCGGGCCTCGTGGGCGTGAGCGCAGGAGCCACTTTTGGCGCAGTGGCGGCCATTGTTTTGGGTGGCATGCTGCCTGTAGCGGTTTCGACCTGGGTTGGCGCTGCGCTGATTCCCACTGCGGCCTTTGTGGGGGCCTGGGTGTCGATGACTGTGCTCTATCGGGTGGCCACACGCAATGGGCGCACGTCTGTGGCGACTATGCTCCTGGGCGGGATAGCTATCGGCGCGCTTGTCATGGCGGCGGTGGGGATGATGGTCTACGTGGCCGACGACCTACAACTGCGTGAACTGACCTTTTGGCAGCTGGGGTCGTTGACTGGGGCAAGCTGGCCCAAGCTGGTCTTCGCCATGCCAGCGATCCTGATCGCCTGCGGTGTTGGCTATTACCTGGCCCACGGGCTTAACGGGCTATCGCTGGGGGAAGCCACGGCGGGCCATATGGGTGTGAACGTGCAAGCGTTGAAACGGGTGACAATTCTTGCCACTGCGGCGGCCACTGGGGCAGCCGTAGCGGTGTCGGGCGGGATCGGCTTTGTGGGAATTGTTGTGCCGCATCTGTTACGCTTGGCCACGGGCCCGGATCACCGACCGCTTCTATTGAACGCAGCGCTCTTGGGTGGGGCGCTCCTTTTGGGGGCGGATATGATCGCCCGGGTGATTGTGGCCCCGGCTGAACTGCCTATCGGTATTATAACCGCGCTTTTGGGTGCTCCGGTTTTCCTTTGGATTTTGCTACGCAACAGGGCGATTGTGGATCTGTGACGCTCCATGCGGAGGGCATCAGCGTCGTTTTGGGCGACAAGGTCATCTTGGATGCGGTGGATCTCATTGCGCCCGTGGGGCAGGTCACGGCGGTCTGCGGACCTAACGGATCAGGCAAAAGCACGCTGTTGCGCGCCGTCACCGGGGATATCGCCCATGGCGGACGGGTGACGCTCAACGGCCAAGACATCACCGCCTTGCCGCCCTGGGTTCTGTCAGGCACCCGCGGGGTTCTAGCCCAGCACACATCTTTGGCATTTCCCTTCAAGGTGTTCGAGGTCGTTCGCATGGGCTTAACCGCAGGCACCGCCGCGACGGAGCCTGAGATTGTGCCGGCGGCGCTCTCGCGGGTGGGATTGGGGAACTACGGCGACCGTTTTTACCATGACCTTTCCGGAGGTGAGGCGCAGCGCGTGCAACTGGCGCGTGTGTTGGCGCAGATCTGGTACGCCACGGACGCGGGCACACCTCGGTGGCTATTTCTCGATGAGCCGGTGGCAAGCCTTGATATCGCGCATCAGTTGGCTGTCATGGAGATCGCCCGCAGTTATGCAAAGCAAGGCGGCGGCGTGGTGGCAGTGATGCATGACCTAAACCTAACTGCGATGTTTGCCGACCATATGATGCTGTTGAAAGAAGGGCGCGTGCAGGCGGCGGGCACCCCGCGCGATGTCATGACCGATGACATCCTTCGCACCACCTACGACTGCCCAGTGCGGGTCGGCGTGGCCCCCGCGGGGGAGGTGCCGTGGGTGCTGCCCCACGCCGCCGCCAGCTAGGGCGCCCGCGCAGGTTTTGAGCCGGGGTCTCGCTTAGGGGTTAGGGGAAGCTTCACCTCGGAAGCTTCTTCAAACCCCCACCCACCACAATCGGCAGCGTCAATGAAGCGTCTTCTGCCACCGCCTGTCGCGGCGTTGTGACAGGCCAGGGGCAAGGGCACCCTAGACCTGGGCGGCACCCTGGGGCAGAAGGCACCAAACCCGAGCGTCCGAGGCTTGCCGCCATGATGGGCACCCCCTCTTTAGTGTCATTGACCCGCGACCTGGTGCTGGTGGGTGGCGGCCACACCCACGCGCTGATCCTGCGTAAATGGGCTGTGAACCCGCTGCCAGGGGTGCGCGTAACGGTGATCAACCCGGGGCCATCGGCACCTTATTCGGGGATGTTACCGGGCCATGTGGCCGGGCATTACCGCCGAGACGAACTCGATATTGATCTGGTGCGCCTCGCGACCCGTGCGGGCGCGCGGCTTATTCTCGATGCGGCATGCGCCTTGGACCATGGCGCCGGGCATGTTGTGCTTAATCAGGGGCCCGCCGTGGGCTTTGATGTGGCGTCGTTTGATGTGGGCATCACAAGTGCTATGCCCGACCTGCCGGGCTTTTCCTGCCACGGGGTGCCTGCGAAACCGCTCGGGCCCTTTGCTGACGCCTGGGCTGCTTTCCGGGCCGCGCCGGGGCCCGCGACAGTGGCCGTGTTGGGCGGCGGCGTGGCAGGCGCCGAAATTGCCATGGCGATGGCCCATGCCCTGGCAAAGGCGGGCCGCAGGGCCGAGATTACCGTGATCGATCGGGGACAGGCGCTTGGCGCGCTTAGTCCGCGGACTGCTGCGCGGCTGCGGCATGCCTTGGCGCGCGCCGGGGTGACGCTTGTCGAAAATTCCACACCGCAAGAGGTCACCGTGGACGGAGTGACTCTGGCAGATGGGCGCCTGATCCCCGCGGGCTTTGTGACCGGTGCCGCCGGCGCGCTGCCGCACCCGTGGTTGGCAAAGAGCCCCATCGCCGGGGACGACGGCTACGTGCCGGTGGACGCCATGCTCCGCGCGACACGCGCGTCAGGGGTTTTTGCGGTTGGCGACTGCGCGAAGATGGTCGAAGATCCGCGACCAAAGGCCGGTGTCTTTGCGGTGCGCCAGGCGCCGGTGCTTTTTGACAACCTGCGCGCCACGCTCTCGGGCGTAGGGCCGCTGCGGGCCTACCGGCCCCAGAACGACTACCTGAAGCTGATATCGCTGGGCGAGAAGTCGGCTCTCGCAGAACGGTATGGACTGCCGATGGAGGGTGCGCTCCTGTGGTCCTGGAAGGATCAAATCGACCGTCGTTTCATGGACGCTTTCGATGACCTGCCAACGCCCTTAGCCCCGGCACCCCCCTGGCCTCGCGCGGCGGGTGCGGGCGGGGAGCCGCCCCTTTGCGGCGCTTGCGGTGCCAAGGTTGGCGCCCATGCCTTGGAACGCGCCCTGGGTGGTTTCGCGCTTGGCCCAGAGGCCGGCGGCCCAGGCGATGATGCGGCCGTCATCACCACCGGGGCGGTGCGCCAGGTCATCAGCACCGATCACCTGCGCGGTTTTGTAGCGGACTATGCTGTTGTCGCCCGTATCGCCGCAGTCCATGCCTTAGGCGATATCTGGGCCATGGGTGCCCAGCCCCAAGCGGCAGTGGCCACGGTGATCTTGCCGCGCCAATCCCCCGCCCTGGCGGAGCGTGCCCTGGCCGAAATCACCTCCGCTGCGCGTGCGGTAATGGAGGCCGCAGGCGCGCAGATTGTGGGCGGCCACACCACCCAAGGCGATGCGCTGACGGTAGGCTTTACCGTTACGGGGCTTTGCCTCCGGGCGCCAATAACCGTGGGCGGTGCGATCCCGGGCCAGGCGCTGATCCTGACAAAGCCATTGGGCACGGGCGTGATCCTGGCCGCGGCCATGGCCGCCCGGGCGCCGGGTGCGACGGTGGCCCATGCCCTTCGGGAAATGACGCGGCCCCAGGGCGCGGCTGCCGAGGTGCTGGGCCATGCAACCGCCATGACCGATGTCACAGGTTTTGGGCTTATGGGACATCTGGCGGTGATCTGCCGGGCCTCATATGTGGGCGCGTGTATCGAGAGCGGTTTGGTTCCGATGCTGCCTGGTGCCGAGGCGTTGGCCGCCCGGGGCATAAGATCTTCGCTTTATACCGAAAACCGCGCGGCGGTGGCGGTTCAAGGGCTGGCCGATACCCCGTGCCACGATCTGCTTTTTGATCCGCAGACCGGAGGTGGGCTTTTGGCCGCGGTCCCGGGCGACGGCGATGCCGAGTGCGCCCGTCTCCGGGACGCAGGCTTTGCGGCGGTGGTCATCGGGCAGACCACAGACACCGGTCTGATACAAGTCGTCTGAGGACATTGCCAGCGGGTGTTGATGGCTAGGGCGCTGCCTGCGCCACGTTCTCCACCGCGACTGCCACCGCGTCGGCAACTTTCTCAAGTGCCGCATCCGTCAGCTCTGCCGCCGATACCCGCGCCTGGGGCGTGCGCCCCTGGGCAGCCATAGCGCGATCATAGGCGGGGTCGTAGTGGTCTTCGGCCAACGCTTGGCAGATCGCCACTGGTTCGCCCGCGTCGATGAGCCTGCCCCAGGCGTCTACGGTGGCGCGCCCGCGAAAGCGGCGTAGCGGCGCGAGCTTTGCTTTTAGCGCCGCACTGTCGGCAAAGATATCTGCGTAGGCGCGCGCCAGATACCGGGCGCGGGCGTCAAGCGGGGCGTCCACCGCGACCGTGGGCGCCGCCCCCATCGCTGCCCAAAACGCGGGCGGCAGGGTCACGCGCCCGATGCGGCTGCTTTCCGCCTCGACCACGACTGGGCGGGCCGGGTCACAGGCGCGCAACCCGGCGGCCAGGGCGCTTTCAAAGCTCTTCTGACTGGGCTGCGGGTCAGGCCCCGCCCCCAGAAGCGAGCCCCGGTGGCGGGCCAAACCTTCCAGGTCAAGAACTTGCACCCCGCGTGCCGGAAGCCGCGCCAGAAGGTCGGTCTTGGCGGTGCCAGTGTAACCCCCCAGAAGCACCAGCCGGTGGGGCAGGGGCGCATCATAGAGCGCGCCCACCACCAGGCGCCGGTAGCTGCGGTAGCCGCCCGCCACCGTCTCGGCCCGCCAGCCAATTTCGCGCAGCATCCAGGAAAACGACCCAGACCGCTGGCCCCCGCGCCAGCAATAGACAAGCGGGCGCCAGGCGCCGGGGCGATCCGCCAGCGCTGTTTCGAGGTGGCGTGCCGCGTTGGCAAAGACCAGGGCTGCGCCGATTTTGCGCGCCAGGAACTGGCTTTCCTGCTTGTAGATCGTGCCCACCCGGGCGCGTTCTGCGTCGCTGAGCACCGGCAGGTTAATGGCGCCGGGCAAGTGGTCTTCGGCAAATTCGGACGGGCTACGCACGTCGATGACGTCGTCAAAGGGGTTCGCGTCCAGGTCTTCGAGCTTGCTGAGGGTCACCATGGGCGGCAGGTAGCGCATTTGCCCGCCCGCCGGAAGGGGCGCGGCCAAGGGCGGTCAGGGGCGTCGCTTGCCCTTCAAGGGCGTTGCCCCTTGGGCGCCGGCCTGGCCGGAGGATCAGGCCCGCATATGGGCGCCGTTGGCATCGTAGACCGGCCCACCCAGGACGCGGGCGGCGTAAAGCTCGCCCAGGATTTCCACCTGCAGGTCGGTGTCGGGGGCCGAATGCTCTGCCGCCACATACCCCATGGCCATGGACGCCCCGACCCGGTGGGCATACCCGCCCGAAGACACGTAGCCCACGGCGGCACCGTCCTTGAGGATCGCCTCGTCGTTTGACACGTCAATGCCGTCCACCGCGATGGTCATGGTGACCAGGCGCTGGGCCGGGTCAGCCGTGCGCAGCGCTTCGGTCGCCGCCTTGCCAACGAAGTCTTTCTTCCAGTTGATGAAGGCGTCCATACCGGATTCCACAGCATTAAAATCGGGGCGGAATTCCAGCGTCCACGCCCCCCAACCCTTTTCTAGGCGCATAGACATCAGCGCGCGCGCGCCATACCAACGGTAACCCAGGTCCGCGCCGGCGTCCTCAATCGCTTCGGCCAGGCGCAGCAGGTATTGGGGCTTGCAGTAAATTTCATAGCCCAGTTCGCCCGAAAAGCTGATTCGGTTCAGGATCACCGGCACCCCGCCTACGTAGGTGCGGCGCAGGTCGCGGAAGCGAAACGCGTCGGCGCTCACGTCTTCGCGGGTCAGGCGCGCCAAAAGCGTCCGGCTCTTGGGTCCCGAAAGCGCGATGCCGTGCCAGTCATCGGATACGTTGGCGTAGGTCACATCCCCCGGCAGGTCCTTTTCAAACCAGCGACAGTGGGCCTCTTGCATGGCGCCGGAACCGAATAGCATGAAGTGATCTTCGGCCAGGCAGGCCACCGTCAGATCCCCGTAGAGCCGCCCCTTGGGCGTCAGCATCGGCGTCAGCGTCAGCCGCCCAGGCTTGGGGACAAAGCCCGCCAGCGTGTGGTCGAGGTAGGCGCGCGCGCCGGGGCCGCGAAATTCGTGCTTGGCGAAGTTTGCGATCTCGATCCCGCCCACGGCCTCTTGCACCGCTTTCACCTCGCGGGCCACGTAGGCGTGGGACCGGTTTCGCTCAAAGCTCGGATCCTCGTGGGCGTCTTTTGGCCCGTCAGCGAACCAAAGCGCGTGTTCAAGCCCAAAGCCCTGGTCCATCACTGCCCCTTTAGCCACCAGCCGATCAAAGAGCGCTGTGGTCTTCTGCCGTCGCCCTTTGGGCAGTGTCTCGTTCGGGAAGGTCATCACAAAGCGGCGTTCGTAGTTTTCCGACGACTTCACCGTGCCCCAGTCGGGGGAGGCAAATTCGCCGAAGCGCGCCACATCCATGGCCCAGACGTCGATGGAGGGTTCGCCATCCATCATCCATTCGGCCATAGTCAGACCCACGCCGCCGCCCTGGCAGAAGCCCGCCATGACGCCCACGGCGACCCAGTAGTTTTTCATCCCCGGCACCGGGCCGATCATCGGGTTGCCGTCGGGGCCGAAGGTGAAGGGACCGTTAATGGTGTCTTTGATACCTGCGTTGCCGATGGCGGGGATCCGTTCGAACGACATCTCCAGGCGGTCGGCAATGCGGTCGAGGTCGGGCGGCAAAAGCTCGTGCCCGAAGTCCCAGGGCGTCCCGTCCACTTTCCAGGGGGTGGATTTGGGTTCGTAGGTGCCCAGAAGCATCCCGTGCCGTTCCTGGCGGAAATAGATATTGGCCTCATAGTCGATGCCTGCGGGCAGGCGACCGGCGCCGCCCGGGGCCATGCGCTCGGCCACGGCTGGGATGTCGTCGGTGATCAGGTAGTGGTGCTCCATCGGCTGCACGGGCAGCGCCAGCCCCGACATCTGGCCCACTTCGCGCGCCCAAAGCCCGCCGCAGTTGACCACGTATTCGGCGTTGATCATGCCCTTGGGCGTGGTCAGGTCCCAGGACCCGTCCGGCCGTTGCGCCATGGCGGTCACGCCGCAGTGGGTGAAATACTGCGCCCCGTGCACGCGCGCAGATTTGGCAAAGGCATAGGTCGCGCCTGATGGGTCGAGGTCGCCGTCCTGGTCATCCCAAAGTGCCGCGATGTAGTGTTTGGGGTCGATTAGCGGGTGCCGTTCTGCCAGTTCCTGGGGCGATATGAACTCCTGGTGGAGCCCCATATAGCGTGCCTTCGACCGTTCCCGCTTCAGGTAGTCGTACCATTCCTTCGTGGAGGCCGCGTAGAAGCCGCCGGTGATATGGAGCCCGACCGAATGGCCCGAAGTCTCTTCGATCTCTTTGTAAAGGTCGATTGTGTAGCTCTGAAGGCGCGAGATATTGGGGTCCGAGCTGATCGTGTGGATCTGCCCCGCCGCGTGCCAGGACGACCCGGAGGTCAGTTCATCGCGCTCCAGGAGCACGCAGTCTTTCCAACCGAATTTGGCCAGGTGAAAGAGGATCGAGCACCCCACAACCCCGCCGCCGATCACGGCCACTTTGGTGTGCGATGGAAGCTTCTTTTCGGTGCTGCCTTCCTTGACGATGTCGGGCATGAGGTGCGTCCTTTCGGCGGTTGTGTCGGTGTGGTCTTCGTCCCGCGCGTGGGGTGGGATAAGGTGCAAGACGCCCGCCCCGCTGCGGCGCGCAGGGACTGTGGTTCGGCGCCAGTTTAGGCCGCCGAGATGCCCCTGTAACGGTTGAAAATTCCGATGTTTTGGATAAGCTAGATTTATGCAAACGCCATGGAGATATCTGCCTTCGCCGCGCCATCTGCTGGTGTTCGAATGCGCTGCCCGGCGCGGGTCGTTCACCCGAGCGGCGCAAGAACTGAACGTGCAGCAGCCAGCGGTCAGCGCGACGATCAAACAGCTTGAAGACGCCCTTGGCGTGCAGCTTTTTGCCCGGCGTCACCGGCAAGTCGCGCTAACTTCTGCGGGGCAGCGGCTATTTGCAGACACGGTGCGCGCCTTTGATCACCTGGCCCAGTCGGCCCAAGCGGTGCGGGCGCTGGCGCGCGCCGACCATGTGACGCTAAACGCGTCCTCGGCGTTCAACAATCATTGGATGATGCCGCGCCTGGCGGATTTCCAGGCGGCGCACCCGGCGGTGGAACTGCGGCTTCAGACCAGTGACCGTGAACCCGATCTCGACGTTGAAATGATCCGCCTCGCCGTGCGCCGGGGCCAGGGGCACTGGCCCGGCTGCGAGGCGGCGCTGATCGCGCCTGAGGTGATCTACCCCGTGGCCTCCCCCGCGGTGATGGCGGCAAGCGATCTAGTTGAAGTAAGCGACCTGGCCCAAGCGCGCCTCATCCACCTGGAGGAACCGGTGCGTCCGCGCCCGACTTGGCGGGATTGGTTTGCGGCGCTTGGCGTCGGTGCTGCGCCGCCATCCCGGGGTTTGCGGCTCAACGATTACGCGCTTGTTCTACAGGCAGCGATAGCGGGTGAGGGTTTTGCCTTCGGCTGGCACCACGTTGCCGACCCGCTTATTGCGGCGGGGCTTTTGGCCGGGCGCAGTGACTGGGCCTGGCGCACGGGGCAGGGGTTCTATCTGGTTTGGTCGGATGCCCGCACTCTTGACCCGGACGCCGCTGCGGTGCGGGATTGGATCCTTGCTCAAGTCGCCGAAGAACGGGGTACAGCTGCGTAAGCTTCTGTCCTTTCGGGGCCCACTTCTTGACACCCGGCCCCGAACGCGGCCCTTGGGGGGCAATTCAAAGTCCGGGGGCGCCCATGAAGATCACTAAGCTGACCACTTACATCGTGCCTCCTAGGTGGTGCTTTTTAAAGATTGACACCGACGCCGGTATCAGTGGCTGGGGAGAGCCCGTGCTCGAAGGCCGCGCCCTGAGCGTTGAAGCCATGGTTCACGAACTGGGCGACTACCTGATCGGCCAAGACCCACGCCGCGTCGAAGACCATTGGCAGGTGCTCTACCGCGGGGGGTTCTACCGGGGCGGCGGCATCCACATGTCGGCATTGGCCGGGATCGACCAGGCGCTCTGGGATATCGCGGGCAAGGCGGTGGGGCTCCCGGTACACGCCATGCTGGGTGGGCGTTGCCGGGACACGATCAAGGTCTATTCATGGATCGGCGGCGACCGGCCCGCCGATGTGGCGCAAAACGCCCGCGATGTCATGGCCCGGGGCTTCACCGCCATCAAACTGAACGGCTGCGAGGAGATGCAGATCGTAGATACAACCGCCAAGGTCGATGCGGCGGTGGCCACCATCGCCACCATCCGGGACGCGGTGGGCTACGACCTGGGCATCGGCGTCGATTTTCACGGCCGCGTCCACAAGCCCATGGCCAAGACGCTGATCAAAGAGCTGGAGCCCTATCGGCTGATGTTCATCGAAGAACCGGTGCTAAGCGAAAATAAAGAGGCG
>JBCCMR010000043.1:0-13761 GCA_039026255.1 Pseudomonadota bacterium | reverse complement strand
TGCAGGAGGCCGCAGCGGCGGCCCTTCTCCACTGGACCGAGGCGGGACCGCCCCGATCCCCGGCGGCCTGGCTTTTGCAGGCCGCCCGGCGCCGGGGCATCGACCGTATCCGCCGCCGGGGCACAGCCGACCGCCATGCGCGCGAACTCGCGCGCATGGCGCTGGCCCAAGACGACGACCGGTCGGCCGCGAAAGACGAAGACATCCCTGACGAGCGGCTACGGCTGATTTTTACCTGCTGCCACCCGGCGCTTGACCCCAAGACCCGCGTGGCGTTGACCCTGCGCACCCTGGGCGGGCTTACCACTGCTGAAATAGCCACGGCCTTTCTTGATAAGGAACCCGCCATGGCCCAGCGCCTGGTGCGCGCTAAAAAGAAAATCGCCACAGCGGGGCTTCCTTACGCCGTCCCTGGGCCTGACGCCTGGCCGGAACGGCTGCCCCATGTGCTGACGGTGATCTACCTGATTTTCAACGAAGGCTACGGCGGGGCCGCCGGGCAGATGCTGCGCGCGGACCTTTGCGCCGAAGCGATCTGGCTTTGCCGGATGCTCGCTGACCTGGCGCCCGGAGAGGCCGAGGTAGAGGGGCTTTTGGCGCTTTTACTGCTGATCGATGCACGCCGGGACGCGCGTCGCGACACGCACGGCGCTTTTGTGCCGCTCGATGCCCAGGACCGCAGTCTCTGGGACCGGGCCAAGATCGATCGGGCGGTAGCAATCCTAGAGCAGGCGCTGGCCCGCCGCCGCCCTGGGGCTTTCCAGATCAAGGCAGCCATCCAGGGCGTGCATGGAGTGGCAGAACACCCCGAAAACACCGATTGGGACGAAGTGCGCGCGCTCTATGACGTGCTTTTGCGCTTTGAAGACACGCCTGTGGTGCGCCTGAACCGGGCTGTGGCGGTATCTTTTGCCCTAGGTGCCCGCGCCGGGGCCGATGCGCTCGCCCCGCTTAGGTCCGCGCTTCAAGACTATGCCCCCTACTTTGCCGCCCGCGCGGATATATGCCGCCGACTAGGCGATCAGAAGGGTGCGCGCGACGCCTACGACCGGGCCCTTCTTCTTGTGGGCGAAGGGGATGAGAAGGCATTTTTGGCACGCCGAAGGGGGGAGTTGGGCTAAACCAGGACAGCGGTGACATTAGATGCCGAACGACGAAAGAGCAGTGCTTGCCACCGTGAAACGAGCCCACAGGGACCCACCGAAATGCACGAAAAGCACGACAATACCCGTCAACACAAAAAAAGAGGCCGAGCACAAGGCCCGGCCTTTCAGTCCAACAGGGAGGTGAAGACAAACGAGCCCAGGTGGGCCGCCGCCTGCCTTCAATCCAGCGATATAAACCGCAAAGATTAAGAACAAGTGTAAAAAAGGCACAGTTGGCGCATAACTGTTATGCAGTTTTCGCATGACGCGCTGGTCAAGCTACGCCGATTTAGGCAACGCGCTGGATTTACTGTTTAATTCTGAGGCAGCTTTCGATCGGCGCGGATCTCGTCCAAAACAAAATCTCGGAAAACCTGCACGCGCTTGGAATGGCGCAATTCCTCCGGATAGGCCAGGTAGACGGGCACCGTGGGGGATTCTTCTTCCGGCAGGACGCGCACCAGTTGTGGAAAATCCACTGTCACGTAGTTAGGCAAAAAGCCGATCCCCACCCCAAAGAGCACCGACTGCAACACGCCGAAGTAGTTGTTCACCGTCAGGTGCGATCCGTGATCGCCCCGCAGGAGCGGCGCCAACCACTGGCGAGACGCGCTGACCTGGTGGGTGGTCAGGTTTTGGCTGATAATGCGGTGCCGGCGCAGGTCGTCAAAGGACGTCGGCACCCCATGTTCGGCCAGGTAGGTGTCGGCCGCGTAGAAGCGCATGTTGACGTCCATAAGCTTGCGGCGGACCAGATCGGCCTGGCTCGGCTCTTTCATGCGGATGGCCACGTCGGCTTCCCGCATGGGCAGATCGAGCACCCGCTCTTCCAACAAAAGGTCAATGCGTAGGTCCGGGTAGCGCTCAAACAGGTGCCCCATCCGCGGCGCCAGCCAAAGCGTGCCGAAGCCCACGGTGGTTGTCACACGCAGTTCGCCGAAGACCTCGTCGGCGCTGTCGCGGATGCGCGCCTCAGTGCTGTCGAGCGTGCGCGACATGGCCTTTGTGGCGTCAAAAAGAAGCTCCCCCTGCTCTGTCAGGATGAGCCCGCGCGCATGGCGGTGAAAGAGCGTGGCGTCGAGCGATTCCTCCAGCGCCCGTATCTGGCGCGACACCGCCGACTGCGACAGGTGTAGCGTCTCGCCTGCATGGGTCAGGCTGCCCGCGTCTGCCACCGCGTGAAAAATGCGCAACTTGTCCCAATCCATGGGGATTTTCTTTCAATCAGCTGTTAACGTGGGTCTAGGAACTTCGCGCGGCGAAAGCAACGCCCGGGTTTACGGCTTGCGCCCGGCATCCGGCGCGCGATCACATTTGCCGCAGGACGGGGCGGCAGGCTTGATAGGTAATGTATCTTGACCTAACTTAACGTCACTTCAGCCCGCAAAGCGCGTGCCAACGCGCCGGCCAGCACCAAGGAGACGCCGATGGCAGAACCGCGTATTTCGCTCAGCGACCGGTATGACCTGTCCAAAAAGACAGTACTTCTCAACGGAACTCAGGCGCTTGTTCGCCTAATGCTGGCGCAAAGGGCGCGGGACCAGGCGGCAGGGCTCAACACAGCGGGATTTGTCACAGGCTACCGGGGCTCCCCCCTGGGGGCAGTTGATTTGCAGATGTCGCGGGCAGCCAAAGAACTCACTGCAGCACAGGTAACATTTAAACCGGGCTTGAACGAGGACCTGGCCGCAACCGCGCTTTGGGGCGCCCAACAAGCTGAGATGCGCGGCGAAGGCACTCACGACGGGGTTTTCGGACTCTGGTACGGGAAGGGCCCGGGGGTGGACCGCTCGGGCGACGTCTTCCGCCATGCCAATATGGCGGGCACCAGCGCCAACGGCGGGGTGATCGCCTGCATGGGGGACGACCACACGGGCGAAAGCTCGACCGTGCTTCATCAATCGGAATTTGCCTTTGTCGACGCCATGATGCCGATCCTGTCGCCCGCGGGTGTGCAGGAGATCCTAGACTACGGCGCGCTCGGCTACGCGCTGAGCCGTTATGCTGGCGCCTGGGTCGGGCTCAAATGTGTGAAAGACACAGTAGAGGCCACGGCGGTGGTCGATGCCGACCCGCACCGGATAGAGATCGTGCTCCCCGCCGATTTTCCCATGCCGGAAGACGGGCTTAACATCCGCCCGGTAGACACCCCCGCCGCCCAAGAGGCGCGGCTACACGATCACAAACGCTTCGCCGCCGAAGCGTTTGCCCGCGCCAACCGGATCGACCGGCGCATGCACGGGGACGCGGACGCGCGCATCGGAATTGTCAGTTCGGGAAAGAACTGGCTCGATACGCAGCACGCGCTCGACCTATTGGGGATCGACGACGCGGTGGCCAAAAAGCTGGGCATCACAACCTATAAGGTAGGTATGCCTTGGCCGCTCGACATGAAGAGCTTTGGCGAATGGGCGCGCGACCTGGACCTGATTATTGTGGTCGAAGAAAAGCGCAAACTCATCGAGGTCCAGATCAAAGAAGCGCTCTATGACGACCGCGGCGGGCGGCGCGTGATCGGCTGGAAACACGACATTCGCAAGGGCGAGGTGGTTTTCACCGTCAAAGGCGCGCTCGATCCGGTGACCATCGCGCGCAAGATCGCTATGATCCTGGGCGAAGAGGGCGCCGTGAGCGACACTATAGGCGACCGGTTGACGGCCCTTGATGCGGCGGTCGCCGGCGACAACGGCGAAGATATCGCCACCCGCACCCCCTGGTTCTGTTCCGGGTGCCCGCACAACAGTTCCACCAAAGTGCCCGACGGGTCGCGCGCCTACGCGGGCATCGGCTGCCACTACATGGTGCAGTGGATGGATCGCGACACCCAGGGCTTTACCCACATGGGGGCCGAAGGGGCCAATTGGATAGGCGAGAGCCTGTTTTCCACCCGCAAGCATGTCTTCCAAAACCTGGGCGACGGCACCTACAACCATTCCGGGGTGCAGGCGATCCGCGCAGCACTCGCGGCTGGGACAAACATTACTTATAAGATCCTCTTCAACGATGCCGTGGCCATGACCGGCGGGCAGACCAACGAAGGCGACCTGACTGCCCAGCAGATCGCCCGCGAACTGCGCGCCATGGGCGTGGGTCACGTGGCGCTTGTTTACGACGACAAAGAAAACCTGGATCTGGCCACCGTGCCCGACGGCGTTGAAAAGCATGAACGCGCCCACCTCATGGAGGTCCAGGACCGCTTTCGCGATCTCCCCGGCGTGTCGGCCATCATCTACGCCCAGACCTGCGCTGCCGAAAAACGCCGTCGCCGGAAGCGCGGGCTCTTCCCCGACCCCGACCAGCGCATATTCATCAACCCTGAGGTTTGTGAGGGATGCGGCGACTGCGGGGTGCAGTCGAACTGTGTCTCGATCGTGCCCCATGAAACCGACCTTGGTCGCAAGCGCGCCATTGACCAGTCGTCCTGCAACAAGGACTTTTCCTGCGTGAACGGCTTTTGTCCGTCCTTTGTGACCGTCCACGGGGCGAAACCGAAAAAGCGCGCGGCAAGCGGCATTGACCTGCCCAATATCCCGGCCCCGGCCCTGCCCGCCATTTCGGGGACCCATAATCTGGTGATCACCGGAGTAGGCGGCACAGGCGTTGTCACCATCGGCGCCGTGCTTGCCCAGGCGGCGCAGATCGACGGAAAAGGGGCCGCGATGATGGAGATGGCGGGCCTCGCCCAAAAGGGTGGCGCCGTCCACATCCACTGCCGCCTTGCCGAAAAGCCAATCGATATCAGCGCCGTACGCGTCGCCACCGGGGAAGCCCACGGCCTGATCGGCGGTGACTTGGTGGTCAGCGCCGGCGCCAAAACGCTGGGGCTTCTGGCCCGCGGGCAAAGCCGAGTGGTGTGCAACAGCCACGAAATCGTCACCGGTGACTTTACCCGAAACACCGAATTTACGCTTCCGGGCGACCGGCTGCGGATGGCGCTTGAAGGGCGGCTGGGCGCAGGCGCCTGCGCGTTTCTTGACGCCACCGAACTGGCCCGGGTGCACCTAGGCGACACGATCTTTGCCAATATGCTAACCCTCGGTGCGGCCTGGCAGAACGGTCTGATCCCGCTTTCGAACGCGGCCATTCTGGACGCTGTGCGGCTCAACGGGGCGGCGGTCGATGGCAACCTGCGCGCTTTCGAGGTCGGGCGCTGGGCCGCCCACGACCCCGAAGCCGCGGTCCAAAGCCTGAAGCCCAATGTGATCGCGTTGCCGACATCGCCGCGCGAACACATCCGCGCCCGCGCGGAGCGCCTGCGCGACTACCAGAACCAGGCGCTGGCGGATCGCTTCCGGACGCTTGTGGACCGGATCGAAGACGAAGACCTGCGCCAGGCATTGGCCGAAGGCTACTATAAGCTATTGGCCTATAAGGACGAATACGAAGTCGCGCGGCTGCACGCCCAAAACATTGAACGCATGGTGGCCGAAACCTTCGACACCCCCGGCAAGATCGAATTTCATCTGGCGCCGCCCATGCTGCCCGGTAAAGACGCCCAGGGGCGGCCGAAAAAGCGCCGCTTCGGGCCGTGGGTGCTACCGCTTTTCAAGCTAATGGCGCGGGTCAAATTCCTACGCGGCACCTGGGCGGACCCGTTTGGGCGCACCGCCGAGCGGCGCATGGAGCGCGCGCTGATTGCCCAGTACGAGGCAGATATGGAAGAAGTGCTCGCCGGGTTGACCCCCGCCCGTCGCGAGATCGCGATTATGCTGGCGCGCCTGCCCCTCGACATTCGCGGGTTCGGGCCGGTGAAGCACAAGAACGCCCTGGCGGCGGCCAAACGGCGCGAAGAACTGTTGGCCGCCTTCCGCGCAGGCGGCACCGCAAAAGCCGCGGCGGAGTAATCAGACCGCCGCGCGGCCTTAGCGGCGCAAGCGGATGGCGTTACCGTTGGCCACGACGACAATCTGCCGGGCGCGGGCAAGCTCCTGATTGGACATGAAAATGCCCACTTCAATTTCGCGCGTACGCTCCGTCCCGGTTGCGGTGGCAAACAGCGGCTCTTTGGCGCGAAGTTCCAGCACAACGGTGCCGGTTTCGTCCGGGACCAGCCCCGTAGGACTAAAAAGCACAGCATCGTAATAGCCGGTGCGCGGCGGCAGGGCGGTGGCGTGGATAATACCGCCGTCCCGGGTGCGTTGGAACCGGGCCTGTTTCACCCGGCTCACCAGGGTACGGTTGCCCGCGGCCACAGTGCGCACGTCGATCTGTTGCTCTACAACCGTGTTTTGGCGCCGCGCCAAACCAAAACTGCCCGCGCTCCCGGCAGACCCCGAAGACGCGGCGCTGCCGGCGCTGCCCGCGGACGAATTGGCGGAATTTCCTAGTGACGCGCCCACGCCGCACCCGGCGAGAGCCGTTAAAGCAGCAAGTGCGGACACTGCCCCGATGATCCGAAAATACGCCATCCCGCCCCCGTTCGAATTTCCGAAATCTCTAGCGCGGGTCCGGCGCGAAAGGAAGCCCCTGCGGGCGGGCGCCGCCCCGACCTGTGACCTTGGCGCCCTGGACCCAAGCGCACCCGATGCCTACATGCGCCGTGCAAGGCGAAGACCGCCAAATAAGAGGATGCCATGACCACCACAAGCGAGGCGTTTGAAGAAACCGTCGAGACCTTTGAATTTCTCGAGGACTGGGAAGACCGTTATCGCCATGTGATCGACCTGGGCAAAGCTATGGCCCCTTTGGACGAGGCGCTTAAGGTGGACGCCACCAAGGTCGACGGGTGCGCCAGCCAAGTCTGGATCGTGCCCCATATCGATGGCACCGGGGCCAACGCCAAGTTCCGGTTCGAAGGCGACAGCGATGCCATGATCGTCCGCGGGCTGATCGCGCTTCTTCACCAGCTTTATAACGACCAGTCTGTGGCCACTGTCGTAACTACCGACGCCGGAGAGGCGTTCGGGCGGCTCGGGCTCGACAGTCACCTGTCGGCCCAGCGGTCAAACGGCCTGCGGGCCATGATCGGGCGCATCCAAGGCTTAGCCCAGCAGCACATGGCGGCGTGATCGTGCCTATATGAGGCCATCTCATGTTTTTGATTAAGACTATGCGTTAGCCGCAAGTATAGTGCGGTCGCATAATTGGCGCAGACTGAAAAGGCGCGCCCCTATGACCCATCCCCTGACAGACCTTTTGGCCACCCAAGGGTGGGTTCTTGCTGACGGGGCAACGGGGACAAACCTTTTTGCGGCGGGGCTTGAAGCCGGGGAAGCGCCGGAGATGTGGAACGTAGACGCCGAAAACAAAGTGCGCGCGCTTTATGCAGGGGCCGTAGACGCGGGCGCAGACCTCTTCCTAACGAATTCTTTTGGCGGAAACGCCGCGCGGCTCAAACTGCATGGGGCCGAGGCGCGCGCCGCCTAACTACGCCGAATCTGCGCCTAATTTGCCCGCGACGTCGCGGACCGCGCCGGGCGACCAGTGATTGTGGCAGGCGCCATGGGTCCCACAGGCGAAATCTTGGAGCCGGTGGGTACGCTCTCTCAGGCCGACGCGGCTGACATCTTTGAAGAACAGGCTCGCGGGCTGTTGGCGGGCGGGGCCGATATCCTTTGGGTTGAAACTCTCAGCGCTACCGAGGAACTGGCAGCAGCTGCCCAGGCGATCGCGCGCATTGGCGCACCCTGGTGCGCGACAATGAGCTTTGACACCGCCGGGCGCACTATGATGGGCGTCACCCCCCAGGAATTGGTGGCCCAGACTACGGCCTTCATTCATCCACCGCTTGCGGTGGGGGCGAACTGCGGCGTGGGGGCGTCGGACCTTTTGCGCAGCGTGCTTTCTATGGCGGGCGCACCGTTGCCGGTGATTGCCAAAGGCAACGCCGGGATACCCAAATACGTGCACGGGCACATCCACTACGACGGGACGCCTGCGCTTATGGCCGACTACGCTGCGTTGGCGCGCGACTGCGGCGCAGCTATCATTGGCGGCTGCTGCGGGACGACGCCCGAACACCTGCGCCACATGCGCCGGGCGCTGGAAATCCGACCCCGGCGCAGAGCCCCAGACCCCGCCGAAATCGCCGCGGCGCTTGGGCCGTTTTCATCGGAGACGGACGGCACCGGGGCCGACCCCACCGCAAAGCGTCCCCGAACCCGACGGCGCCGCCGGGCCGCCTGACCCGCGCCCATCCAAACCAAGTACCGGTGAAAAAATCCACGCTGGGCCGCCCTTTAACGATAACGTCTTCGCTTTAACGTTAACATTTACCGTTACCCCCGCCCCGGGACCTTTCCAGGCACGCGGCGCCCGGCTAGGCCCCGCATAACGGATAAAGGCACGGGAGCGGGACAATGACCCTGCGGGTAGGCATTAACGGTTTTGGGCGCATCGGTCGGTGCACCCTGTCCCACATCATCGAAAGCGGCCGCGACGACATCGAGGTGGTAGCTATGAACGCCACCGGGCCGCTGGAGACAACCGCCCATCTTTTGAAGTACGACAGCGTTCACGGGCGTTTTGCCGGCAACATCCACATCGAGGGTGGCGCGCTGAACGTGGGCCGCGGCCCTATCCGCATGATGAGCACCTATGACCCCACCGAGCTTGACTGGGACGGCGTCGACATCGTCTTGGAATGTACTGGCAAGTTCAACAACCGCGACGGCGCGGCGGTCCACCTGGAACGCGGTGCAAAGCGCGTTCTTGTCTCTGCCCCAGCAAAAAATGCTGATAAAACTGTGGTTTACGGCGTGAACCAAAATGCTATTACCGAACAGGACTTGGTGGTGTCGAACGCCAGTTGCACCACCAACTGCCTGGCACCCGTGGCCAAGATCATGAACGACGCTATCGGCATCGATAAAGGCTTCATGACCACGATCCACGCCTATACCGGCGATCAGCCGACGCTCGACCGGCGCCACAAAGACCTTTACCGGGCCCGCGCCGCGGCCATGAGCCTAATCCCCACCACCACCGGGGCGGCAAAGGCCGTGGGGCTTGTACTGCCGGAACTGGCGGGCAAACTCGACGGATCGGCCATCCGGGTGCCAACGCCCAATGTATCGGCAGTGGACCTTAACTTCATCTCTGCCCGGCCAACGTCGGTGGAAGAGGTCAACAACGCCGTGCGCCACGCGGTCAACAATGGCCTGCGGGGTATCGTCGAATACGTGGACGAACCTACGGTCAGCATCGACTACAACCACAACGAACATTCATCGAACTTCGCGTCGCTTCAGACCACGGTCATGGGTGGGAACCTAGTGCGTGTGCTGGCCTGGTACGACAACGAATGGGGTTTTTCTTGCCGCATGGCCGATACAGCGGTAGCGATGGGCAAAACGATCTGAGCCCGGATGAACAACACCTTCGCCATCGTTCTTGCCGCATTACTTGGCGCACTCATTCTTTTTGATTTGCGTATGAACGACGGGGCGATCCTGGTGTTCTGGGGCCGCCAGGGGCTGCGCCTGGTGGAGTGGCTGGCGTTTTGGAGATGACAGTGGGCTGGAAGACACTCGACGACATGGACCTGGCCGGACGCCGGGTGCTAACCCGGGTGGACATTAACGTCCCGATGATGGACGGCCAGGTCACCGACAGCACGCGCATTGATAGGATTGTTCCCACAGTTCGCGATATACGCGCGGCAGGCGGCACGCCGGTGCTTTTGGCCCATTTCGGTCGCCCGAAAGGCAAGGTGGTGCCCGAGATGTCGCTCGCGCCCCTCGTGCCGGCGCTTGAGACTGCCTTTTCCGCGCCGGTGACATTTGTGGAACGCCCCGACCGCGCCTGGATCGACGCCCAATCAAACGCGGCGATTATTCTGGTTGAAAACACCCGATTTGCCCCGGGGGAAGAGGCTAACGACCCGGCCATGGCGGCATTTTTGGCTTCGCTAGGTGATGTTTACTGCAACGACGCGTTTTCCTGCGCCCACCGGGCGCACGCGTCGACCACCGGCGTGGCCGAACTGTTGCCGTCTTGCGCCGGGCGTCTGATGCAGGCGGAATTGGGCGCGCTGGAACAGGCGCTGAGCCACCCGGACCGGCCCGTGGTGGCGGTGGTGGGCGGCGCTAAGGTGTCCACGAAGCTTGACCTTTTGGGCAACCTGATCGCGCGTGTCGATAGCATCGTTATCGGCGGCGGCATGGCCAACACGTTCCTGGCGGCCCAGGGGGCGGATGTGGGGCGCTCGCTCCACGAACCGGACCTTTTGGACACCGCGCGCGCGATCATGGCCGCGGCCGACAAGGGTGGCTGTGCCCTGATCCTGCCGGTGGATGCCGTCGTGGCCCCGGCGCTTGCGCCCGACGTGGCCACCCAGACCCTGCCCGCCGACGCCTGCCCCCCCAATCAGATGATCCTCGATGCCGGGCCCGAAAGCATCGCGCGCATCAAGGCCGCCTTTGACGCGGCCCGCACGGTGGTCTGGAACGGGCCCCTGGGTGCCTTTGAGGTGGCGCCTTTCAACACCGCCACCGACGCCGCCGCCGCCCACGCCGCCGCGCGCTGCCGGGCGGGACAGCTTGTCGCCATAGCCGGGGGCGGCGACACCGTCGCCGCGCTCAACGGGGCCGACGCCGCGCGCGACTTCACCTATATTTCCACTGCCGGAGGGGCCTTTTTGGAATGGCTCGAAGGGAAAACCCTGCCCGGTGTCGCCGCACTCATAGGAGACCACCCATGACCCTTGCCGCCCAGACCCAGCAGATGCGCACCGGCGCCGGCTTCATCGCCGCCCTTGACCAATCGGGCGGCTCTACGCCGAAAGCGCTTGGGCTCTACGGGGTGGGCGCGGACGCTTATACCAATGACGCCGAGATGTTTGACCTGATCCACGCCATGCGGTCGCGCATCGCCACCGCCCCTGCTTTCACCGGCGAACGGGTCATCGGCGCGATTCTTTTTGAGATGACCATGGACCGCGAAATTGCGGGCAAACCGGCAGCCCAATACCTGTGGGAGGACCGCAGCGTGGTGCCATTCCTGAAGGTCGACAAGGGGCTTGCCGAGCTGGACATGGGCGTTCAGTTGATGAAATCCATGCCTGATCTCGATGCCACCCTTGTGCGGGCCAAGGCCAAGGGCATCTTCGGAACCAAGATGCGCTCGGTGGTGAAATCTGCCGACGCGGCCGGGATCGCCGCCAATGTGGCGCAACAGTTTGAAATCGGGCACCGGATTCTCGGCCACGGGCTTGTGCCGATCCTCGAACCGGAAGTGGACATCAATGCCCCCGACAAAGCCGAGGCGGAAGAGATACTGCTGACCGAGATCACGAAAAACCTTTCCGGGATCGCGGGCGACGCGCAGGTGATGCTGAAGCTGACAATCCCAACCGTGCCCAACCGCTATCGGTCTCTGGTGGACCATCCGCGCGTGATGCGCGTCGTAGCCCTGTCAGGGGGCTATTCGCGCGACGAAGCGAACGAGAAGCTTGCGCAAAACAGCGGCATGATCGCCAGCTTCAGCCGCGCCCTGACCGAGGGTCTTTCGGCGTCGCAGACCGATGCAGAATTCAACGCGAAGATCGCTGACAGCATCGACAGCATCGCCGCAGCCTCTGACGCTGGCTGACCCCTAAGGGGCGTTTGGCCCAGATCGCGGTCCTAGCCCCACATATGGTGGCAGGCGAATCGCCAGACGCAAGGTTGCAGAAAAACCGTCAACACGAATCGTTTTTGGGATTCACAGAACGAATCACCTGTGGCATAAGCATCCCACAGACCCGGGTCACACCTGGGCAGTGGCAGACGGCAGCAGGATTTCGGCGGTGACACAGATCAGCACGACACGGGCAGCCTTGGGAACGGTGATGTTTTTCATCGTGACCGCGGGATTGTCCGCGTATTTTGTGTTCGCCGCGGTGCAAGGCGACTACGGCCATTTCCGGCGGGTGCAGATCGAGGCGGACGAGGCCGCTCTTGTGGCCCAGCTCGGCGAGCTTCGTCAGACCCGCGCGGTTCTCGAAAACAAGACCCGGCGGCTATCTGACAGCTACCTCGACCTTGACCTGCTGGACGAGCGGGCGCGCAAGGTTTTGGGGATGGCACGGGGGGACGAAATCGTCATAAGATAACAATAACAAAACTTCGTTAGGTCAACTTGGTGCAACCAGGCCGCTTCCCCAAGACAGCGGCCTTTTTTTTGTCCGCAGGTTTGCATCACGCATCGGTCGTCATGCGCAGGCCCACTGCCCCAATTAGAACAAGCGCGATGCAAAAGAATTGCACTGGCGTCAGCCGCTCCCCAAAGGCAGCAAGCCCGATGATCGCCGCAGCGACGATCCCAACCCCGGCCCAGATCGCGTAAACCACACCCACCGGAATGACTTTCATCGCCGGGGCCAGCACCGCAAAACACGCGGTGTAGCAGCCAAACGACGCCACCCCCCACCACCATCTTGCCAGCCCGTCCGACAGTTTGAGAAAAAACGTGCCTGCGACCTCAAGAAGGACCGCAAACAATAAAAAGAGCCATGGGGACATTTTAGCGGCCTTTATCACTGCACAGGGAAGAACTTAGGGCGCCCAACATGGGCAGCCCAGTTTTTCGGGGCTGCGCATCATTAAGGTGTTAACAAACGACACTCGCATTCCCTTGGGTAAGCAGATACAATTCGATAGTTGAACGTTAAACTATCTTGCGAGAGCCCCATGGCAACCACCAAGAAAGCCGCAAAACCTGCCGCCAAATCTGGCGCAAAGCCAAATGTTTCGGCTCAGGAACTGCAGTCCTATTACCATGATATGCTGATGATCCGGCGGTTCGAGGAAAAAGCGGGTCAGCTCTACGGTATGGGGCTGATCGGCGGATTCTGCCATCTCTACATTGGCCAGGAGGCAGTTGTGGTCGGGCTTGAGGCGACCGCAAAAGAGGGCGACCAGCGGGTGACCTCGTACCGCGACCACGGCCATATGCTGGCCTGCGGTATGGATCCTAAGGGTGTAATGGCCGAATTGACGGGCCGCGAGGGGGGATACTCCAAGGGCAAGGGTGGCTCCATGCACATGTTTTCAAAAGAGAAAGATTTCTACGGCGGCCACGGCATCGTCGCGGCCCAGGTGCCTATCGGGGCGGGCCTGGCGTTTGCCAACAAATACCGTGGCAACGACAACGTCAGCTTCGCCTATTTCGGGGACGGCGCTGCCAACCAGGGCCAAGTCTACGAGACGTTCAATATGGCCGCGCTTTGGCAGCTACCCTGCATTTTTGTGATTGAAAACAACCAGTACGCCATGGGAACGGCGCAAAAGCGATCGACGTCCACGCCCGCTCTCTTCACCCGGGGGGAGGCGTTTGGCATCCCCGGAGAAGAGGTGGACGGCATGGACGTTCGTGCGGTGAAGGCTGCGGGCGAGATGGCTCTGGAGCACGCTCGCTCCGGCAAAGGCCCGATCATTCTGGAAATGCTGACGTATCGCTATCGCGGCCACTCTATGAGTGACCCCGCCAAATACCGGACGAAGGACGAAGTGCAGAAGATGCGCGCGGAAAGCGATCCTATTGAGCAGGTAAAGCAGCGCGTCATCGAGGCGGGTTGGGCGACTGAAGAAGACCTCAAGGCCATCGACAAGGACGTTCGGGCCATCGTGTCGGACGCTGCAGACTTCGCGCAGAACGATCCCGAGCCCGATCCGAAGGAACTGTGGACCGATATCCT
>JBCCMR010000042.1:0-13888 GCA_039026255.1 Pseudomonadota bacterium | reverse complement strand
GGTCTACGGCGACGACCGGGCCGCCAACATCCTGCAAACCGAAAACGGCCAACCCACCAGCTTTGCCCAATACGCCGACGGCAACGTTTGGACCGTAGACGACGTGAACGGCCAAAAGCAAATGAGTCAATCGCTGCAAGTCGATCCCGGCGAAACCTACGAAGTGACCTTTGAATTGGCATCAAACATCGCAGGCGGCTCGACTGCGGGCGCGGTAGAGGTGCTTTGGAACGGCCAAGTGATCGGCACGGTGGAAACCTCTAGCGGTGTGTTCGAAACCCATTCTATCGAGATCCCCGCCGGCGGCTCAGTTGCTGACCTAACGTTTCGAGAAATCGACCCCTCGGGCGCCGATACTGGACCGGTGATCGACACATCGGGGCCCATCGCGACATACGCTAAAGATGTCACCATCGACGGCCAGGTGACTGAGGTGTCGGCTTTCGCGCCGGGCCAAGCGAAGCTTTATCAGGTGATCGACGGCCAACTGAAGGTCTTTGACACCGCATCAAACACCTACGCCGACGGCGGCGACGGCACGGGGCTCGCGCTCAATGCAGTAGGCTTTAACATAGAAGACGACCTGATCTACGGCATCGCCAAGGCGAGCGGGACTGACGCGCTTGGCAATGCGGTGTCGCCCTCTGACGTGGTCATGCTTGACGCCACTGGCAACGCCTACCGCGTTGGCGACGGACACTACGCAGACTACGTTGGCGACTTCGACGACAGCGGCAACCTCTGGACCTTCCACGCAAGCCTCGACCGCGTCACAAAAATCGACGTCGATAATCTTGACGCGAACGGCGATCCGGTCACCGAAACCTTCCACCTGCCCAAAGGGCTTTTCTCGGGCAATATCTACGATATCGCATTCAACTCTGACGAAAACGCCTTCTACGCCATCCAAAGTCCCGGCAAAAACGGCCAAAACGGCCAGGTTCACAAGATCGATCTGGCAGGGGTCGACGAAGGCGGTGATCCACAGATCAGTTCTATCCCCATTACCGGAACGCTCCTTGATGGGGAGATGCATGGCGGCATGGCCAAAGGGGCCTACGGGGCGGTCTTTCTCGATGGCGACGGCAACCTCTACTACGGCATGAACAAAGGCGACCACGACTTTGACCGCAGCACCGGCTCCCAGGGGGCGATCTACAAGGTCAATGCCGACTGGGACGCGGGGTCTGCCTATGCGGAGTTTATGGCCGAAAGCCAGTCCACCAACCGCAACGACGGCGCCGTGGACCCCCGCGCCGCTGACGCCTTCGCCGAAGTGGACGAAACCGCCACGGTCCTAATCCGAAACCCATCAGTCACCGTCACCGAAGGCGGTGATGACAAACTGCGGGGCGACGCAGGCGAGGACGAAATGTACGGCGGCGGCGGCGACGACATTATGCACGGCGGCGCCGACAACGACTACCTGTCAGGTGACCAGGGCGATGACAAGATGTACGGCGGCGCAGGCAACGACAGCATGGATGGCGGCCAAGGCGCTGACCGCATGAAGGGCGGCGCGGGTGACGACACCATGGACGGCGGCGCAGGCGACGACCGTATGTTCGGTGGCGCGGGCAACGACCGCATGGCCGGCGGCGCGGGCGACGACATGATGAAAGGCGAAGCGGGTGACGACTCAATCTCCGGCGACGCAGGCTCCGACCGCATCTACGGCGGCGATGGCGCAGACCGCATCGATGGCGGCGCAGACGATGACACGGTCGTCGGCGGCGGCGGCAACGACCACGTGTCAGGCGGAGCAGGCGCTGACATGGTGTCTGGCAAATCCGGCAATGATGAGCTTTACGGCGGCGCCGGATCAGACAAGCTGATCGGCGGGTCTGGGTCCGACACAATCGAAGGCGGCGCCGGGACTGACCACATGTGGGGTGGCGAATGGGGTGGCGATAGCGCCTCGGACACTTTCGTAGTCTCGGGCGGGTCCGGCAAGGACTTCATCCACGACTTCGAGGTGGACCACGACGTGGTGGACCTTTCGGCCTACGGGTTGGAATTTACCGACCTTGCCGGGATCATCACCGACCGCGGTTGGGCCACCGAAATCGACCTTTCGGGGCTTCAGGGCGGCCAATACGGTGACAAGCTTTACCTGAAATCGGTGGATCCCGACGAATTGGACGAGTCGAACTTCATCCTGTGATCCCCCAGGCGCAGACCACCCACCATAGGGTCTGCGCCGGCTTTTCCCCAACCTTGCGCGCAGCTGACAAGCCGGCAGCGTGCTTCCCAGCCATAGGAGCCGGGCGTGAACCAGGCAAATCCCCTCCTGCAGCTGAAAAAACTCGTGCTGCCGCTGGCGCTCTTTTCGCTGGTAACCAACTTCGCGGTGCTGATTAGCCCCATTTACATGATGCAAGTGCTCGACCGGGTGGTGCCGTCGGGCAACTTGGCGACCTTGGCGCTTCTCCTGACGGTGGCACTGGGGTTTCTCCTTTTGCAAGGCGTGGTAGAAGCCTGCCGCGACAGCACCTTCGCCCGGGTTAAACGCTGGGTCGAAGCGGTGGGCGCGCGGTTAGCGCTCGATCTTGGAGGCGACGACCGCCAGACCGCAATCAACTATGTAGGCACGCTCGGTAACTTTTTTTCCGGATCACTGGCCACAACGGCGCTCAACATGCCTTGGATACCTCTCTTCTTGGTGGCGCTGACGCTTATTCACCCATTTTTCCTGGCGCTAGTAGGCGCCATTATCGCGCTTCTTTGGGGGATCTCCTCAGCTGGGCGCTTCCTGATTGACGACCATATCAGCCGGGCCCAAGCGATCGGCGGGCAAGAACAGGACACCTTAGCCAACGCCGCAGACCCGCAACTTGTAGCGGGCATCCGCGCCATCGGTGACAACCTGGCGACGCGGTTTTTTGCCCAGCAAGCGGAGCGCCACCGAACTGAGGCGCGCGCGAGCGATATTGCGGCGATGAAATCAGGCAGCGAAACGGTTCTTCGCACCGCGGCACAACTCCTTGCGCTTTCGCTGGGGGCTTATCTGGTGACCCAAGGCGCTCTGACCGCAGGGGGCATGATCGGGGCGTCTATCATTACGGCCAAAACCATCGGCACCATAGAAGCGTCCATGACCAATTTCGCCGACATCCGTTCCGCGGGCGCTGCGTGGTTGGCGCTTGGTCGCCAATTCCAAGGCGGCACGCCTGCTCAAACCGAAGTGGCGGACCTGAACGGCGCGCTTAGCGCAAATGGACTGATTTTTCCCCGCGGCGGAGGTGCACCACCGCGGCTGGAACGGATCACCCTGACGGTAGAACCGGGCGAATGCATGGCCATCGTGGGCGACAGTGGATCGGGGAAAACGACGCTTCTCCACGCGCTTTGTGGGATCGATCCAGCACCCATAGGATCAGTCTTTCTCGACCAGTCAGAGACCCGCACGCTTGGGCCCGGCACCGTCGCATCGCAAATCGGATACCTGCCCCAGCAGGCCCGCTTGGTGCGCGGAACCCTGGCAGAGAACATCTCCTGCTTCGCCGAAAGCCCCGAGGACACAAAAATTATAAACGCCGCGCGCACAGCGGGAGTACACGGGCTTATCTCGGCCCTGCCCCAGGCCTATGAAACCGATATCGGCCGCCATCCCCACCTCCTAAGCGCGGGACAAAAACAGCGTGTGGCGCTTGCCCGGGCGATCTACGCCCGCCCAAGATATCTTTTTCTTGACGAACCTAACGCGCTTTTGGATGCCGACGGAGAACGGCAATTGTGCGACACCCTTGCCGCGCTCAAGAACCAGGGCACCACAATTGTGATGGTGCTGCACCGGTCCGGGATCATGGGCCTGGCCGATAAGGTGCTTTTCCTCGACCAGGGGCGTATGGCCGATTTTGGCCCCCGGTCCGAAGTTCTCGGTCGCATGAATGACGGCAAACAGCGGCTCAAAATCCCGCTGAACTCCGCCTCGGTGCAGGATCTTAACGACTGGATTGTGGCGCAGTTCAACCGCCATTCTGACCGTGAATTCTGCCAAAAGGCCGCCCTTGTAGGGACCGAGCTTTTTAACGCCGCTTGCTTAAACGGCCCTAAGGACATGGGCCGCCAAGGGATCGTCACTTTTCGCTTTAGGGATGAACGGACCTGCGAGTTGATCTTGCAAGAGGACCGCCCCACGGACGCCGCCGCCAAGATGCAGAAAATCCAAAGCCTGATCCGCCACCCGGAGGTATCGATGTTTGATTTACCCGTGGATGAGATTGCTTTGGCAGTTGTGGCCCAGATGACCGATCGGCTTGAAGTGCAAAATATCAACGACAACAACGCGCTCTTCCAGGCACTTTTGTCCGCCGACAAAGGGCAGATCAAGGCGCTTGGCCAGCAATCCGGGGGGCTTACCCATTGACTGAGGACACCACCGCCTTGCCCCGCAGCGTATCGCGACCATTGATCTTGGCCACCATGGCGCTTTTTGGGGCGCTTGCCCTTTTAGCAATCTGGGCCACGACAGCGCCCCTTGCCACCACCATCCGCGCCAGCGGCACGCTTGTGTCGGCGCATCCGGCTTACGACATTCAACACGCCCACGGAGGGCGCATAGGGCGCGTGCATGTAACGCTTCAGGAAACGGTGCGCGCAGGGGACACCCTTTTCGAACTGGACGTCGAAACCCAGCGTTTGAGCCTGGCGCACTTACGCCAGCAGATCACCCGCCTTGAAACCGAAAATGCAGTAATCCGCGACCTTCTTAACCTTGGCGATGCAGGCCCGACCCTCCCGGCCGACGACCCGGGTGCCCGGGCGGTGAAGATGCGCTACGCGGATCTGCGGGGCCAGTTGGCGTTGGATATCGCCGCGGCAGAACAGGCGCAACACGCGGCCCAGGTTCGAACCCAAGCGCTGGAAGCCGGGATTGAGAGCCTGGGCGCGCGGGTCGCTGCGATGGAGGCTACCGCTCGCCAGCGCGACCGCCTGGTGAAGCGGGGGATCATGACTAAATCTGACGCGGAAACCCGCGAGGATTTGCGCCTTTCCGTGGCAGCCCCAATCGCCGCACAAGAGGCCGACCTGGCCGCCGCCCGCGACCAGGCGGATCAGGCGCGCATTCGCGCTGAAAGGCTGCGCAGCCAGTACCGATTGACGCTCCTTGATCGACTGACTGCCAACGACAGCCGCCTGCCTGACTTGCGCCGCCAGGCGGTGGAACTGGGGGCCGAAATCACGTCGGCGGTGATCAGCGCGCCTATTAGCGGGACGGTTGTGGCGCTCGACTACGACACAGACCGCATGTACGTGCCCCGCGGCACGACGTTGGTAACGCTTTCGCAGACGCTTGAGGCGCCCGCCGTACGGGTGATCGTTCCTACGAACGCCATCGACCAGGTGCGCTTGGGTATGGAGGGGCAGTTGACAATCCCGTCGCTGCCCCAGCGCAACTTACCCCAAATATCGGTCAAGCTGACAGCGATCTCGCCGGATGCCCAGAAGGACCGGGATGGAAACGCCCTGGGCTACGCGGCCCGGGCGACCATCGCGCCCGAGGATCTGGCGGCCCTTGACGCAGCGCTCGGCGGGGAGCTTCACCTGGCCACAGACATGCCGGTGAGCGTGGCGCTTGCCGGGCGCACAGTCACCTTCGCAGAATATCTCGTTGCACCCTTCTTCCGCATTTTTGAGGGCGCGATACAGGATTAAGCGCGCTCGGATAAACCGGCCCCAAGCCCGGTGCGCCGAAGCTGGCCCGGCAACAGCTTGGAGGCGCAAAATTTCGGCACCTCGGCCGCATCGAATCCGACCTTAGCTGCCCAAGTGTTTAGGGCTTCGGGGTGGGCGCCACGGTGGTGGCGACCCCGCGACCGCCGGGCGGCGCGATACCCGGCGCCGGCCACCTGCCTTAGGGCTTAGCGGCCCTTCCAGATCGGGTCGCGCCCTTCGGCGAAGGCGCGGGCGCCCTCCTTTTGATCTTCGCTCCCGTAGAGCACATCAACCGTGCGCAGTTTGCGCGTTGTGATCCGGTTGAGCGCATCCTGGAACTTGGCATCCTCGGCGTCACGTACGACCTCTTTGATGGCGGCGTAAACCAGTGGCGGACCGCTTTCCAAAAGCCGCGCCAATTCCATCGCCGTGGCCATCAGTTCGGCCCCCTCGACGATGCGGTTCACAAAGCCCCACCGGTGCGCCTCTTCCGCGTCAAGCCAACGCCCGGTGAAAAGCATGTCCATCGCCACGTGATAAGGGATGCGCTTCGGCAGCTTGATTGACGCCGCATCCGCCACCGTGCCCGACCGAATTTCCGGTAGTGCAAAACTCGCATGCGACGCCGCCAGGATCATGTCTGCCGAAAGCGCCCATTCGAGCCCCCCGCCGCAACAAATACCGTTGACGGCCGCGATCACCGGCTTGTTGAGATCGCGCAACTCTTGCAGGCCACCAAAACCCCCTTGCCCGTAGTCCCCATCGACCGCATCCCCACCGGCTGCAGCTTTAAGGTCCCAACCCGGACAAAAGAACCGATCCCCGGCCCCGGTGATAATAGCCACGCGCATGGCCGGGTCGTCGCGAAATTCCGCGAACACGTCGCCCATCAGGCGACTAGTGACCAGGTCGATCGCATTGGCCTTTGGCCGATCAAGTGTGACCGTCAACACGCCCGCGTCCACAGCAGTTTTGACCGGCCCTTCGGTGATATCCTTCATGGCAATTTCTCCCGTTCGGCGGTGTTTTGGGTTGTGTCTGGAACGCTCTGGCAAGACCCAGCTGCCGCACGGCGGATTAGGGCATCGGCGGCTAGGACCCGGTCAGGCGTGCAAATAAGGGGGTTCACCTCCACCTCGTGGAGGTGCTCCGCCTCGGCGATAACGTAGTCTTGGAGAGCCATCACCGCTGCGACAATCGCATCAATGTCCGCTGCAGGTGCCCCGCGCCAACCGGCTAGAACGGGCGCCGTGCGCAGGCGCGCCAAGGCCGCGCGCACGGCTTCCGGCGGGCTTGGCACCAGAAGGCAGGCGCGGTCGGCCAACAGCTCCGTAAGGGTGCCGCCTGCCCCAAGGGTCAAAAGAAATCCGTGCGCCGGATCGCGGACAACACCCACCAAAAGCTCCGCTACAGCGCCTTCGATCATCTCTTCCACGAGGTAGCCCGGGGCATCCATAGCCAGGGCAGCCTGGCAAAGCGCTTCGGGCGAGGCAATCGCCAGGCGCACGGCGCCGCTTTCGGTCTTATGGGCCACCCCTTCGCCTTTAAGAACCACTGGATAGCACAAGGCGTCGGGGTCCCAGGCCAGGGACGCCACAGCGGCGGTATCTGGGCAACGCACGGCGCGCGGCACTGCCAAACCGTGGGCCGCCAGGGCAGTTTTCGCTTCGGCCTCTGTTAGGGTCGCGCCAGGTTCCGGGTCGCCGGGTAAAAGAAGCGGCGCGGGTTCCCGCGGGCGGGACATAGCGGCCTCTGCCCCAGCGAGCGCATCTTCAAGACCCAAAAGCGGGACCACCCCCGCCGCCGCCAAGGTCAATGCCACATCTTCGGGCATCGCCTCAGGTAGGGTAGCGACCATGGCCACGCGCGCGCCCGTGTTTCGGTGCACAGCAATCGCCGCATCCACCGCACAAGCCCAATCCGCGGCATCGCATCGGTCGGCGCGGGGAAAATCCACCACGGTCAGAACCATGTCGAGCCCCGGGTCAACCATCGCCGACCAGGCCCGCGTCATCGCCGCCCGGTCGCGCCATATATAGGTGTGGTAATCGAGCGGGTTCGCCAGCGCCACCATCGGCCCAAGCGCATCACGCAGCCCGGCGCGTTGCGCCTGGGTCAGCGGCGGGAAGGTGACCGCGCGCCCCTGGGCTGTATCTGCCATCAGGCTCGCCTCCCCGCCGGAACACGAAATCGACCCTAGCCGCCCGGTCGCCAGGGGCCCGCCCATATGCAAGATTTTTAGTGTCTCAAGCATCACCGGCAGGCTGGCGACCCGGGCAAACCCGAGCCGCGCGCAAAGCGCATCCGCGCCGGCGTCTTCTCCAGCCAGCGACGCTGTGTGCGACACCGTAGCCGCCCGGGCTTGGGCGCTCCGCCCGACCTTGAGCACCACCACCGACTTGCCCAGGGCCGCGGCGTCCTGGGCCAACGCCTCCCACCCGCGCAGGTCGGAAAACCCCTCCACGTGCAGGCCAAGCGCAGTGACGCGCGGATCGGCGATCACCGCCCGCGCCAGGTCGGCCATGCCCACAACCGCCTGGTTGCCCAGGCAGGCGAGCATAGCCACGGGCATGGCCCGGGCCGCCATCGTCACGTTAAGCGCCATATTCGACGACTGCATCAGCACCGCCACGCCGCTTTCGACCGGCAAGAGACCGTGTTGATCGGGCCAAAGGCAGACGCCGTCGAGCGCGTTCAAAAACCCGTAGCAGTTAGGACCCAGCACCGGCATATCCCCCGCCGCCAGGGCCAACGCTTGGGACAGGTCATCGCCCGCCGCATCCTCGGCACGCGCTTCGGCGAAACCGCTGGCGAAGGCGACAGCGCCCCCGGCCCCACGGGCTGCAAGGTCCGCCACAACCGCAACAGTGGCCTTGCGGTTAACGCCGATGAAAGTTGCGTCCGGTGCGGCAGGCAAGTCCATCACGGAGGCTGTGTCGCCGCGCGACGGATGCACATGCCAGACCGGCCCCGCGAACCCGATCTTGTCGAGCTGCGCCAGCACCGCGTCGCACCAGGCGCCGCCGCCCACAACCGCTACGGTTTTCGGGCACAGAAACCGGGAAAGGTCAGCCACCGGGCGCCTGGGTCACGCGCCAAGCGCGCGCAACAAATCGCGGCTGATGATGTGGCGCTGGATCTCCGACGTGCCGTCCCAGATACGTTCGACCCGGGCGTCGCGCCAGAACCGTTCCAGTGGGTAGTCGTCCATCAGCCCCATGCCCCCGTGTACCTGGATCGCGGCATCCGTCACGCGCGCCAGCATCTCGGACGCGTAAAGCTTGGCACTGGCGATTTCGCGGTTCGCAGGTAGCCCCTTATCCAGGCGGTCCGCGGCGGCGATTGTCAGCAGGTCCGCGGCGTCTATTTCCGTGACCATGTCGGCCAGTTGGAACGACACGCCCTGGAATTTCCCAATTTTTTGGCCGAACTGTTCGCGTTCGGCGGCGTAGCCCAGGGCGTAGTCGAAGGCCCGCCGGGCGCGCCCCACGCTCATGGCCGCGACAGTGATGCGCGTGGCGTATAGCCAGGTATTCATAACTTCGAACCCGCCGTCGATCTGGCCCAGGACCGCCGCATCCGGCAGGCGGCAGTCATCAAACTCCAGGATCATATTTTTATAGCCCCGGTGGCTGACGCTTTTGTAGCCGTCGCGGATCGTAAAGCCCGGGTGCCCGCGGTCCACCAGAAAACAGGTGATACGCTTCTTTGGGCCCTTTGGCGTTTCGTCTTCGCCGGTGGCCACAAAGACGATCAGAAAATCAGCGTGGTCGGCGCCGCTGATGAAGTGCTTGGTGCCGTTGACCACCCAGTCGCCGCCGTCCCCACGGGCGGCACAATTCATACCGCGCCCGTCGGACCCCGCGCCCGGTTCGGTCATTGCCAAAGCGTCCATGCGTTCGCCGCGCACGGCCGGCATTAGATAGCGGTCGACCTGTTCGCCTTCGCAGGCCATCAGAATGTTCTGAGGGCGGCCGAAAAAGTGGTTGAGCGCCATAGACCCGCGGCCGAGCTCCCTTTCCACAAGCGAGAATTCCAGATGGTTGAGCCCGGCCCCACCTACGCTTTCGGGAAAGTTGCAGGCATAGAACCCTAGATCGATTGTCTTACGCTTAATCTCAGCGGCGATCTCGGCGGGAACCTCGCCAGTACGCTCAACTTCGGCTTCGTACGGATAAATCTCTTTTTCCACAAAATCGCGCACAGTGGACGCGATCATTTCCTGTTCTTCGGTCAGACCGTATTGCATGGCTCCCCCTCTTGGCTCGCGGCACCCTAGGCCACAGGCGCGGGTCTTAGCTGGCGTAATCCGACCCTTCGGCGTCCAGGATCGCCTTGAGCTCCGACAGGTGCCGCTCCGCCTGGCCAGGGTAGTCGTCCAACTCATCAGCGGTTTGTGACGCCACCTCATGGGACAGAACCCGCAGCGGCTGACCGGTTTGCAACGCGCGGATATAGGTCTCGCAGGCGCGCTCGAAATAGTAGAGCCGGTTGAACGTCTCTCCCACAGTGTCGCCAATCACCATCACGCCATGGTTGCCCATGATCATGGTCTTCTTCGCAGGATCAGCGAATAGCGCGGCGCAACGAGCGCCCTCTTCTTCGAAAGCGAGCCCGCCGTAATTGTCATCAATGACCACCCGTTCGTAAAACATCGCAGAGTTCTGATCGATAGGCGGCAGGCGGCTGTCCTCTAGGGTGCAGAGCACTGTCGCAAAGGTCGAATGCACGTGCATCGCGCAGCGGGCATGGGGCACCAGGCGGTGCATTGCCCCGTGTAGCCCCCAGGCGGTCAGATCCGGAGCCCCGGGGCGGGTTAGCACGTCTGGGTCGTTGGCATCTAATTCGATCAGGTCGCTGGCGCGCACGCGCGAAAAGTGCACCTGATCCGGGTTCACCAGAAACCGCGTGCCGTCGTCGCTGATGGACAGGCTAAAGTGGTTCGCCACCGCCTCGTGCATGTTAAGCCGCGCGCACCAGCGGAAGGCCGCGGCCAGGTCGACCCGTTCGGCCCAGTGGGTGATGTTTGCGGGCTGTCCATCGGCCATGGCGTATCTCCTGGGGGCTGCGTCAGGGCTATGGTGCCTCGGGCAGGCCGGTCCGGCAAGCCAGCCGGCGCCATAACCGGTGTCGCAAATGAAAAACCGGACCCGCGGGCCCGGCTTTTCCTGGGGTAGAGCCCCAGTGTCTAGTCCGGGGTCGGTCTGGCAGGGAGGACCCGACCGACCCCGGCGATGGCGAAGCTTACTTCGCGAAGTCGGGATAGGCCTCCATACCCATTTCCGACATATCCAAGCCGTTGATTTCATCCTCTTCGCTCACGCGGATACCCATGATCGCGTTAAGGATGATCCATACCAAGCCGCTGGCGACCACGGTGAAGATGCCCACGATCGCGATGCCGTAAAGCTGCGTGCCGATGTTGGCGTCCGAGTTCGACAACACCACGGCGATGGTGCCCCAGATACCGGCGAAGAGGTGCACCGGGATGGCGCCCACCACGTCGTCGATCTTGAAGCGATCCAGCATCGGAACGGTCACGACCACCAAGATGCCGCCCACGGCGCCGATGGCCGTGGCCAGGCCCAGCGACGGCTGCAGCGGTTCCGCGGTGATCGACACAAGGCCAGCCAGCGCACCGTTAAGCACCATGGTGAGGTCCGGCTTTTTGTAGAGGATTTGGCTCAGGATCAGGGCTGCCACTGCACCCGCTGCCGCGGCCGCGTTGGTGTTGGCAAAGATACGCGAAACATCTGCGATATCCCCGACCGACCCCATGGCAAGCTGCGAGCCGCCGTTAAAGCCGAACCAGCCCAGCCACAGGATGAACGTCCCAAGCGTTGCAAGCGGGATATTCGACCCCAGCATCGGCATGACCTTGCCATCCTTGTATTTGCCGATCCGCGCGCCCAGCACGATGGCACCGGTCAAAGCAGCCCAGCCACCCACGGAGTGCACCACAGTCGAGCCCGCAAAGTCCTGGAACCCGGCCACGTCAAGGAAACCACCGCCCCACTTCCAGGACGCCTGGAGCGGATAAATGATGCCGGTCAAAAGGATCACGAAGATCAAGAACGGCCAAAGCTTGATCCGCTCCGCCAGAGCACCCGACACGATGGACGCGGTTGCCGCACAGAACATCAACTGGAAGAAGAAATCCGACCCGGTGGAGGCGTATTCCCCGTCATCGGCATCGGCGAGCGTGACGCCTACCGCTTCGAGAACGCCCGGACCCCACACGCCCGAAAGCACATCTGGAACCGACCAGGTGCCCAGCGGGTACATCAAGTTATAGCCGATGGCCCAGTAGAAGATTGTCGCTAGCGAAAAGAGCGCGATGTTTTTGGTCATCTGCATGGTCACGTTTTTGGACCGCACAAGCCCGCCTTCGAGCATCGCAAAGCCGGCGGCCATGAAGAACACCAGGAAGCCGCCGATCAAAAAGAGCAGCGTATTCATCATCCAGATAATCTCAGCCGATACCGGCGCAGCGGCTTCGGCGTCCTGGGCGATAGCGGCCAACGGGGTCAAAGCCCCAAGCGCAGCGATCGTCGCAAAAGTCTTGGAATGTTTCATCTTTTTCATTGTCCTCGTAAACTTGCCGATCAGATCGCGTCGTCGCCGGTTTCACCGGTGCGCACGCGGATGGCCTGGGCCACATCCATGACAAAGATTTTGCCGTCGCCGATTTTTCCGGTCTTAGCGGACGCCTCAATGGTCGAGCACACGGCCTCGGCCATATCGTCAGCCACGACAATTTCGAGCTTCATCTTGGGCACGTAGTTGATGTCGTATTCGGCGCCGCGGTAGATCTCGGTGTGCCCGGACTGCTGTCCGTACCCCTTGATCTCGGTCACCATCATGCCTTTCACGCCGGCGTCGGTCAGCGCGGTGCGCACCTCGTCCAGTTTGAACGGCTTAATCGTTGCGATGATCAGCTTCATTCTTTCCTCGTTTCCAAGCCCGCTACCCCCGCAGGCGACGCGTCGGAAAAGAAACCGTGCCCCCGCCCCGGGCAAGAAAGCCCTGGCCACTGGCTGTGCAGTTTTTACCTTTTTGGTGAATTTTTGCCCTTCTGCAGATTTTTGCCTTAATTTTAGGCATGGCAGATTCGACGGAGTGTTGCCGCTCTGCCCTAAACAAGCGGGGTACAAGCCGCTATGTAGGACGGGATAAGAAAAACGACCGCGCGGGCAGGCAGATGGCAAAACAGACCGGCAAAAAAGCGCCGCTAGTGGCAGAAAAGCGCGCCTTTAAGGAGCCGTCGGGCTCTGTCGCGTCGCGCCTTGCGGCGCGTATGGTCCCGGGCCGCAAGCCGCCCCGCAAACCCGCCCGCAAAAGAGCCGCGCCAGCCAAGGATCGCAACATTATCGTGCGCGCCTTCCGCTACGCGATTTTTGGCATCCTGCGCATCATCTGGTGGATCACCCTGCGCACGGCCATTCTGACCGGGCTCGTGGTGGGCGGGTTCACGGCCTATTACTATGCGGGGCTGCCTGATGATGCGCGCAAGCTCATGGACGGGCGCGATGACGGCTCTGTCCGGCTTTTGGATCGAGAGGGGCAAGAATTTGCCTGGCGCGGGGACCTTTTTGGCGGGCTTGTGGACACTGCCACCGTGGCACCGCAGTTGAAAAACGCAGTGGTGGCCACGGAAGACAAACGCTTTTACCGGCATCTGGGGTTAAGCCCGCGGGGCATCGCCGGGGCGATCCGCACCAACATGCGCGAAGGGCGGCACCCGCTTCGGGGTCACGGGGGGTCGACGATTACCCAGCAGGTCGCCAAGCGCGTGTTCTTTTCGGACGTTGGCACGATTGAACGAAAACTTCGCGAAGTGCCCATGTCATTTGCCATGGAGCTAAAATATACCAAGGATGAAATCCTAACCATCTACTTAAATCGCGCCTATCTGGGCGCCGGGTCCCACGGGTTTGAAGCTGCCGCCCGGCGCTATTTTTCGAAGTCTTCAGCCCAAGTGACAGTGGCAGAGGCCGCCATGCTTGCCGGGCTTTTGAAGGCGCCCTCGGCTACAGCCCCCACCCGTAACATCGACGCCGCGCAAAGTCGGGCCAATCTGATCATCCGGCTGATGCGAGACCAGGGGTACCTGACCCAAAACCAGGCCAACAGCGCCATCGCCAATCCTGCTCAGCTGAGCCAGATCGCCAAAAACCGCACCGGCGACCATTTCGCCGACTGGATCATGGAGAGTGGGCCTGAGTTCCTT
>JBCCMR010000041.1:0-13995 GCA_039026255.1 Pseudomonadota bacterium | reverse complement strand
CGATACATCCCGGACCCTCGACGTTATCATCGTAACGGGGGCGCTGCGGGGGAAGTCCCGCTTCACGGGTGCGGGTCAACACGGCCTTTTCGACGAAGTTGGCCACCGAGGTCAGGGGCACGTTCGGCTGAAACGCCTCTAGGAACGCCGTCGTAAAGGGTGAGTTGGCGTCGTTATCTTCGATGCGGTCGAACGCGACCTCTCCTTCCGCGGCAGAGAAAAAGATAAACTCGCCCCGGTCGGCGGGCACGCGTCCCATACCGTCAGCAGCCGACAGCGTACGTGTGGCGTTGTCAGCCAGGGGATTGTCACGACAATTGTCGAGCACGAAGACTGAAAGGCGGACGCCACGACGGCGCACAGCGGCGCGAATTTCTTCGAACTGGATCGCGTGCTTGCGTAGCGAAAACTCTTCGAGACCCGGTTCAAGCTGTTCGCGGCTTAGATCTGTCGGGATCAAGAAAACGGTTTCCGGATTGTTAGGGTCAAGCTGCACCCCGTGGCCTGAAAAGACCACCATAGCAGTGTCGCCCGGCTTGAGAGTGCGCAGAAATTCGAAAACAGCCGCGTCCATCTGGGATTTGGTGGCGTCGTAGAGACAATTCACTGATTCGAACTGGCGCACTTCCGTCAGGTGACGGCAGTGGGATTTGGCGTCAGCCACCGCCACCGCTAGCGGCGGAAGCGCCTGATAGTCGTTGTTTCCAATGACAAGTGCCGCAGTTTTGGCGGTCACAAAGCCCGGTAGACACAGAAGAAAGGCGAAAAGGGTCGAAAGGCGCAGCATCACAAGTATCGCAGGAAGTGGCAAAGAATTGCCGACACTCTAACTCCGCGAACGGTGGTTGAGTAGGGCAAAAGAACGTGAAAAAGACCAGAAAGTGCCGCAAGTCACGATTTTGACCAAAAGGTGATCAGCGATCCTTCCATGCGTACCATTGGAATGCGGCCCGCAAAAAGTGACGGCGCAGGCGCGGCAGCGGAAACGGGCGCAACGGCCCCTGAAATCCTTTTGGCAGGCCGCCGGGCGGGCGACCGACGGCAAGCCCGGCAACCTGTCGCCCGCACCATGTGCCCATGGACACCCCGTTTCCATGGTAGGCTAACGACGCAAAGCATCCAGGAAACCCCGGGATGGGGCCCACGTAGGGAGTGCGCGCGGCGGTCATACACACAAGCCCAGCCCAATGGTAATCTATCCGGGCGCTCGCCCATTCGGGAAACATCGCCGCGAAGTCGCGTTGCGCTGCTTTTGCCATAGGCTTGCGCCGGTGGGCACCGTCATTGGGCTCGCCGCGTTGACCAAAAAGCATGCGGCCGTCCGGAAGGCGCCGGAAATAATGCAAAAGCGCGCGGCTGTCGTAGGCCATATTCGTCCCGCGCCAGGGGCCATCTTGGGGCAGCGGCTCGGTCACGATGATATGGGATATGACCGGAAGGTAGCGACCAGCCATAGCCGATGGTATGTCCTCGGAGCTGTAGCCATTGGCGGCCAAGATCACCCGATCCGCGGTAATGCGGCCTTGGGGGGTAGTCAAAACCGGGCGCCCGTCCGACCCCGGCTCCGCACCTATCACTGGGGTCTGCCCGTGAATGGTCACCCCAGCCCCGCGCGCGGCACGGGCAAGCGCCATCACATAAGCCCGCGGGTTCAGGGCAAAGCCTGCGGGGGTGAACATCGGCCCGTGCATGCCCGTTGCCCCCAGCCCATGTTCTGCCAGTGCGTCGCCGGCCAGCACCTGCGCTTGAAGACCGGTAAATCGTTTCAACTGCGCTGCCGCGTCTCGAAAACCCGCCGCGTCGGAGGCACGATGGGCAAGACACCATTCGCCGGGGCTTTGAGCGCCAATATCGGCACCCTCTGAAAGCTCTTCCACCAGCCGGGTGGCGTCGACCATGGCCCGGTATAGCGCCGCCAGATCGTCGTCCCCGTAGCGGGAAGCGTAAGCCCTATCCGAAAGTTTCGTCCCGCCCATACAGTTGAAGCCGCCGTTGCGACCTGATGCGCCCCAGCCCACCTCTTGCGCGTCCAAAACCACTGGCGCGAGGCCGTGGTCCCGCGCCAGGTGAAGCCCCGCCGAAAGCCCGGTATACCCCGCCCCGATGATAGCCACATCCGCGTGACAGTCGCCATTGAGCGGTGGGTCCAATGGCCCAGGCGGGGTGATGGCCTCCCAATAGCTGCCTACAGGCGATGGAGCATATGCATGGTCATCATAAATACGTCGCATCAGTGATACCCTAGCAGCGCGACCGGTTTTACGGCAATCATCGACCATGGCCCGATTTTCCGTCATCGCTGCGCTTTTGGCCTCCGGGGTTCTGGCGGCCTGCCAGGGGGATGAAACCATTTCGTCGATGGTCACCCCTGAAGAAGTTTTTGCGCTCACAGAATTCGACGGCGCAGCGCCCCCCGCGTCTGCCACGCTCAGTTTTCCGGCCTCGGGGCAGGTCGCTGGCAGCGGACCCTGCAACCGCTTCAGCGCCACCCAGGCGGCCCCGCTCCCCTGGGTTGAAATCGGCCCAATCGTCGCCACAAAAAGGGCCTGCGCAGCGCTCAGTTTTGAATCGGCGTTCTTTGCAGCGATCACCCAAGCAACGCTGATAGAACGCACCGGCAACCTTATCATCCTAACCGGGGGAGGGCCGGACCTGGTCTTTCGCCTGCGCTGAGGTCCCGCCGCTTTTAGGCTGCGGCGATGGCCACAACCCAGCCCGCCGTCAGGATAAGCCCGGCATCCCGGTTCGACCGGAACAAGTGCAGACACACGCCCGTGTCGTCGATGTCGAGCCGCCGAAGCTGCCAGGTCAAGTGCCAGCCAAAGGCCCAGACTCCGCCCAGCGCGATCACCAGCGGCAGCGGTTGGCCCAGCAGGTAGGCAGGGTCTGCCAGACAAGCGCCAAGAAGAAAGAGCATAGAAGCGATCTGGAAAAACAGAAGCGCCCGGGGCGTGTTTTCAGCGAAGAGCCGCGCGGTGGATTTCACCCCGATGAGCGCGTCATCCTCTTTGTCCTGGTGGGCATAAATCGTGTCATAGAAAAGCGTCCAACAGATCCCCGCCAAGTAAAGCATCAGCGGCGCCGGGTGAAGCGTGCCCGCGTGCGCCGCATAGGCCAAAAGCGCGCCCCAGTTGAACGCCAGTCCCAAAAACACCTGCGGCCACCAGGTAAATCGTTTGGCGAATGGGTAGACACACACGAGCCCGAGCGACGCTACCCCCAGCAGGATCGTGAACGGGTTGAAAGTGAGAAGGATCGCAAAGGCCAAAAGCGCCTGAACCGCCATCCAGGTTAACGCTTGTTGGGGCGTCGCCTGGCCTGACGGCAGCGGGCGCGACTTGGTGCGCTCGACCTGCGCGTCAAAATCGCGGTCGGTCAGGTCGTTCCAGGTGCACCCTGCACCGCGCATCAAGAACGCGCCAATCCCGCAGCCGACAAATATCCACAGGTCAAACAGCGTCGCGCCCGCCGGGTCATTTAAGATCGCGAGCGCCAACCCCCACCAACATGGGATCAGCAAAAGCCATGTCCCCGCCGGGCGGTCAGCCCGAGACAGGCGCAGGAAGGGCCGCGTGGCGGGCGGCGCTAGGCGGTCGACCCAGTTGTCGTCTACGGCGTCGGCAACGCGGCCGTCTGGCGCTCCGGTTTTGTCTGTCATATGGCTGGCCTATGGGGATGCGCGCGAAGATCAGGCTGTGTGTAGACGCGGAGTTGGGCGCGGGGCAATCGGTTTCCGTGACCCGCGACCAGGCGCATTATCTCTCTGCGGTGATGCGCCAGGGGCCGGGTGACGCCGTGGCCGTCTTTAACGGTCGCCAGGGGGAATGGACGGCCCGCGTAATCGAGGTGGGCAAGCGCGGCGGACGGCTCGAATGCGAAGCGCAGGCCCTGCCCCAGGTGGACCCGGCGGATGTCTGGCTTCTGTTCGCGCCCATCAAGAAGGCGCGCACGGATTTCATCGTAGAAAAGGCGGCCGAGATGGGTGTCCGCCGCATCGTGCCAGTGATCACCCGCCACACCAATGCCGGACGGGTGCGCCGCGACCGGCTCCAGGCCCATGCTACGGAAGCAGCGGAGCAATGCGGCGGGGTGTTTGTGCCCCCTGTGGCCGAAGCCATGCCCCTGGACGCCGTTTTGGACGCCTGGCCCACCGGGCGCCGAATTCTTTTCTGCGACGAAACACTTGCAGGTGGAAAGGTCGCCTTGCACACACAAGCACCAGATCTAGACCCTGGTCCCTGGGCAGTGCTCATCGGTCCCGAGGGCGGCTTTTCCGACGACGAACGCAGCCGTATCGCGGCCCTGCCTGGGGCGCTGTCCACCGCGCTTGGACCCCGGGTTTTGCGCGCTGATACGGCCGCGGTGGCAGCGCTCACGCTTTGGCACCGGGCGCTTGGGGATTGGCGATGAGCTTTGTGCGCGACGATGCGCGCGCGCTTTTGTGGCGCTGGCGGGAGGTAGCGTTGACCGGGGCGCTTTGCCTTTGGGGGATCCACCTGGTGGGCCGTGCGGTGGACCGCAGCAGCCTGGGCCTTGCGCTCGTGGCCGCGGGGGTCCTCTGCGTTGGCGCGGTGCTTTTCTTTTATGCGGTGCTGCGCGCCCAGGTGCGCCGCGGAGCCATCGCCGAAGGCGCGGTCGAAGTCGACGAACGGGAGGTGCGCTACCTGCTTGCGGACGGTGGCGCCATGGTGTCGCTTGATGATCTGGTGCGCCTGGAGGTGATGGTGAAAGACGAAGCAGGCTTCTGGGTGCTGAGCCACCTGGCCGGACCGCCCTTGGTCATCCCCGCTGGGGCGCAAGGGGCGGACGCGCTTTTTGATGCGTTCTCGGCCCTGCCGGGCGTGCGGATTGAGGACGCGGTCCGCGGCCTAGGCGCTGCCAGTGGCCGCATCACAATTTGGGAAAGGGCGATCATCTAACCCTCTCGCCTGAGAACCAACACCACCCCTGCGGCGCAAATGCCCCTATGCAGGGGCCAAGCCCCTGCTATCTTACCCGTTATAAATAACCTGGAGGATAGACTATGAAGACGATCGTATTGGGCGCCGCCCTGATGCTTACGCCGCTCACCGCCTATGCCATGGGCTGCGGCTACGGTTCGCACCAGACCGCTGCAAGCTGCCCGGTGGGACAGACTTGGGACAGCGAAAGCAGCTCCTGCATCCCTACTACGAGCTGATCCCAGCTTTCAGCAAGTTTAACGCCCGTTGCGCCGTCGGGGTCACCTCGGCGGCGCTACTTTGGAATAGGCAGGCTTCGGACCGCAAAATCACGCCGTCTTCCAAGATACGCAGATGATTGGCCCGCAACGTCGACCCCGTGGAAGTGATATCGGCCACCGCTTCGGATGTTTCGTTCTTCACGGTGCCCTCGGTCGCCCCTTGACTGTCCACCAACTGGTAATCGGCCACACCAAAGTCGCTTAGAAATCGCCGTGTGAGCGTGTGATACTTGGTAGCGATGCGTAGCCTGGCCCCGTGACGCGCACGAAACTGCCCGCATACTTCGTCAAAGTCGTCAAGCGTTGTCACATCGGCCCAGGCGCCGGGCACCGCCAAAACAAGCGTGGCATAGCCAAAACCCAAACGTGCAACCAACGAAGCCTCACCTGGCAAGAGCTTTTCCTCCACCATGTCCAAGCCGGTGATGCCCAGATGCACGCGCCCGGCGGCCAGTTCACGGGGAATTTCGCCCGCGGATAGGAGCACCGGTTCAACCCCGTCGATCCCTTCGGCCCGGGCAGCATAGCCCCGCGCCGACCCCGCCCGCGAGATATCGAGCCCAGCGCCCGCCAGCCAGCCCAAACAGTCGTCGTGAAGCCGCCCCTTCGACGGTAAGCCGATTTTCAAGACCATTGCGTAGCCTCTAAGAGAGCTTCGGGCCGGATGACGCCGCCCACTGCCGCGATGGAACGCCCCTGCCCTAGAACGCGGGTCAGCGCATCATAGCGACCGCCTGAGGCGACAATTGGGATGTCCGGGCGCGCTTCGGCGAAAAAGCCAAAGACAAATCCGTCATAATATTCAAGCGTTGTGCGCCCAAAGCTGGCCTCAAAAGGCAGACTTGCCGCTGGGACACCCGCGGCATCCAACGCAGCCATACGCGCCTCAATCCGCTCGCCCGCGGCACGCAAACCCGGGAAATCGGCCGCAAGCGCCCGCACCTGGGCCAAAGCCTCAGCAGTGGTGCCCTTCAGCGCGATTACCGCTTCGACCATCGCCACCTCTTCGACTGATATGGGCGGCTCGGTCGCTTCGGCGCGCAGCGTATCGATGCGGGCACGGATGTCGTCGGCGCCGCGCAGGCCGATAGATGGGCCCGCTTCCTCTATAACCGCATCGATGCCCTTTACTCCAACCTCGACCAGTAAATGCGTGCGGCTGGGTGGTGGGTCTGCGCGGCCACCGTAGCGGTGCAAAAGCGCCAGGAACCGAGCGGGACGCCAGAGGTGGCGCAAGAGTGCCGCGCGCCGGGCGGGTAGCGTGCGCAAACCGTCCACCGCCGCACGCACAAGCCCCATGTCGCCAGTGGCCGCCACCAAGCCCTGGGGCGCTAAAAGCCCATGGAAGAGCGCAAACACCTCCGCATCGGCGGCGGCGGGATTTTCGCGGTCGAACAGCTCGTACCCCACTTGGGTATATTCGCTGGCGCCGGTGCGTTTGCGCCAGACTAGCCCGGAATAAGTGTAGCGCGCAGGCTCAGCCCCTTCGGCCATATGCCGCTGCACCACCGGAACCGTGAAGTCCGGGCGCAGCATACGTTCCCCTTGGGCCGGGTCATAGGTGGTGAAGGCCCGGGCGCGGATGTCTTCTCCGTAGAGATCCAAAAGAACGTCCGCGGGCAAAAGCGTCTCTGTTTCCACCGGCAGGGCACCGGCGTCCTGAAACGCCTGGGTCAGCCCCGCCGCCGTGGTGCGGATCTGGTCGTCGCGGGTGTTTTTCATGCCAAGCGGCGCAGCCATGTTAGGCCCCGGCACGAGCGATCATCGCCCGCACCTGGGACACCAAATCGCCGCGGGCGATCTCTTGTTGGGCGGGCTGGGCCTTCCATTCCTCGGGCGTTTCGATCTCGGCTGATAAACGCGCGCCCAGCGCGAGGTCCTTAATCTGCACGACACCCCGGGCCCGTTCGTCCGCCCCCTCGATCACCGCCACGGGCGCGTCACGTCTGTCGGCATATTTAAGCTGGTTGCCGAAATTCTTGGGGTTGCCCAGGTAGACCTCGGCGCGGATACCCGCAGCGCGCAACTCGGCGGCCATCGCCTGGTAGTCGCCCATGCGGTCGCGATCCATGACAGTCACCACCACCGGCCCCGCGGCCCCTGCCCCACCGATGCGCCCCTTGTCGCGCAGCGCCGCCAGAAGTCGGTCGACCCCGATGGACACACCTGTCGCGGGCACCTCTTGGCCGGTGAAGCGCTTCACAAGATCGTCGTAACGCCCGCCCCCAGCGACCGAGCCAAACTGCCGCTTACGGCCCTTTTCATCGAGAATTTCAAACGTCAGTTCCGCCTCAAAGACCGGGCCAGTGTAGTAGCCCAGACCACGCACCACCGAGGGGTCGATGACGATGCGGTCCGGGCCGTAGCCTTGGGCATTCAGCAGCGCCGCGATCTGGCGCAACTCATTTACCCCCTGGGCACCCACGGGGCTGTCGCCCACAGCTTGCGCCAGATTGGTGAGCGTGGCCTCGGGTGTATCGGCGCCAGAGGTTAGGAAAGCCACCACAGGGTCCGCCTGCCCGTCGCTAAGCCCGACCCCGTCGATGAACGCGCCCGATGCGTCCTCGCGCCCGGCACCTAAAAGCTGGCGCACGCCCGCCTGGCCCACCTTGTCGAACTTGTCGATGGTGCGCAGGACCGCGTCCCGGGCGGCGTCATCCGAGAGCCCCATGACCGCCAGAACACCGTTGAGCACCTTGCGGTTGTTGACCCGCACCACATAGTCGCCGCGCGAAATGCCCACCGCTTCCAGCGTGTCGGAAAGCATGGCACAAATCTCGGCATCGGCGGCCACCGATCCCGACCCCACCGTGTCGGCATCACATTGATAGAACTGCCGAAAACGCCCGGGGCCGGGCTTTTCATTGCGCCATACCGGCCCCATGGCGTAGCGCCGGTAAGGCGCGGGCAGGTCGTTGCGGTGCTGGGCATAGACCCGCGCCAGCGGCGCCGTCAGGTCATAGCGAAGCGCCATCCAGCCGTCGTCTTCGTCCTCCCAGGCAAAAACCCCGGCGTTGGGGCGTTCCACATCGGGTAAAAATTTGCCAAGAGCTTCCACGGTTTCTACCGCGCTCGATTCCAGGGGGTCAAACCCGTAGCGGTGATAAACTTCTGCGATCTGCGCAAGCATTGTGTTGCGGTCTGCAACGTCGGCGCCGAAATAGTCGCGAAAGCCCTTGGGCGTTGCCGCGCGCGGGCGCGGCGTTTTTTTCGTCTTGGCCATAAGCCCGTCCTGGTGCGCGGTTGGCAGTGTCGCGGGCGGTCTATAGGATCACCTAGCGCATCTCAACCGTGCGCGATGAAAGGGCAACGGTTCAGAACTCACCAGCGATGGTGTCATAGTCCGTGTTGGTCGAAAACTCGATGGCGACCACCCGGTCGCCCTGGTCGTGAATCAGAACGGACACCCACAAGTATTTCGTTCGGTTCCAGTACATGCGCAATTCGCGCGACAGCCCGCCAGAATACTTCACTTGGCGCACTAGGGCCGCGTTCGGGAGCCCATCCGGGAATAGGTTAGTGAACTGACGCTGAACGTCGATGGCCTCACCCTCAGAGGTGACGCCACCATCGAAACGCATCAACGTGGCGGTAATATCAGCGGCCATAATGCTGCTGTCCATGGCCTCTGCCAGGTCTTCGTAGGTATCAAAAACTCCCGGGATGAAGTCCTGCGCGCGCGTCGTTGCAGGCTGCGCGGCGAAGGCACCCGCCAAGGCCAAAACAGCGATCAAATGTTTCATAAGGGTGCCTTTCTGGTAAAGCGCTATAAGTCTTTCAGCATATCACCACGGAAAGGCGGCCAATGACATCCCAGATTTCCCTGGAAGAGCGGTTGGCCCACGCAGAGCGTCAGGGCGATGAACTTTCCACAATTGTGGCTGATCAGGCAAACCGGATCGCCCGTCTAGAACGGCAGTTGGCTGCGCTCGTTGAACTCGCGCGGAATGAGGCCGCCCAAGCGGGAAGCCTGCGGATCGGCGATAGGCCGCCGCATTATTGATCCCGCAGGTTGGTGTCCTGACCCCAGCATCATAACGCAGACCACAACCGCAACCAGACCGGGTGCGTTTTTTCAAGCGACTGCAAAAATTTACACCCAACACTATGTCGGACAGGGCCCAATCTACCCCCCAAAGTAACGACGTAACCGCCACTCTGGGTCACCAAGTGGCCTCCGCGCGCGAGAGAGCTCAGCTTTCGGAGGCGGCGTTTGCAAAAGGCCTTGGGGGGATGCAACCACGATCTAAGACTAACATATCGATCGCGCCGAACCAGCGCCGGGTCAGCTGGACCGCTTTGCGGGGCTAACCGGCGTGTCGCTTGCCTGATTTATGACCGGACGCGGCGCAGGTCCGCGGGTGGCTGTTGACGCCGATGGCCTAAGCGACGCGATCAGGGCATTTCTTTGCGCCCGTTGGTCATGGTAGACGCCGCCCATGGGCGCACCTAAGCAGGTTCGGTAACAATCTCCACCTCTTGGTGGAGCGTGCGGTGCACCGGGCAACGATCCGATATTTCCATCAAACGGGAACGCTGATCGGGCGTCAGTGATCCGCGTAGGGTGATTTTTCGCGCAAACCGATCCACTTTTCCTTCGCTCGCGTCGCACATTGCGCAGTCAGAAGCGTGGATTTTGTCATGGGTGACGTCCACGTGCACGTGCTCAAGGGGCCAGCCCTTGCGCCGGGCATACATGCGGATTGTCATCGACGTGCACGCCGCAAGCCCGGCGCTCACCAAATTATAGGGCGTGAACCCCAGATTTGTGCCGCCATAGGCCTCGGGTTCGTCAGCCTTCGCGTGGTGGGTGGGGCCCGCCTGGATATCCTGCAGAAACCCGCCCGGGTCTACCTCAAAGGACCGCACGACCCCCTCGGGCGCCCCGATCGGCGCCGCCGGGGCTCGGATACCTAAGTAGCGCCGCGACCAACCAGCGATCACCTCTGCGGCGTATTCGGCGTCTGACGCCCGGGTCAGAAGGTGATCTGCATCATCGAGCGTCACAAAGGATTTCGGGTGCTTGGCGGCGGCAAAAATCTCGCCCGCGTTGTCAATGCCCACAGTGTCGTCGCCAGGGGCATGCATCACCAGGAGCGCTTTCTTTAGCCCAGAAACGGTATCGAGAACCTTGGCTTGGCGCACGTCGTCGACAAAGGACTGGCGAATAGTAAACGGGCGCCCGCCTAGGCTGACTTCAGCCTCGCCCAGGGCTTCGATTTCCGGAAGTGCGGTTTCAAAGTTGTGCACCACATGGCCCGGGTCCGCAGGCGCGCCGATGGTCGCCACCGCACGCACGCTTTCGATATCCGCCGCCGCGCGCAAAACCGCCGCCCCGCCGAGCGAGTGCCCGATCATCAGCGTAGGCGCCATGACTTTGTCAGCCATGGCCTGGGCCGCAGCACGCAAATCGCCGACGTTGGAGGTGAAGCCCGTGTTGGCGAATTCTCCGCCCGAATGGCCTAGCCCGGTAAAGTCGAACCGCAACACCGCGATGCCCATCATCGCCAGGCGCTGGGAAATGCGCCGGGCCGCGGGAATATCCTTGGAGCAGGTAAAACAATGGGCAAAGACCGCCGCCGCCTGAACCCGACCCGGCGGCAGGTCGAGCCGTGCTGCCAGCGTCGACCCGTCATGGCCCGGGAAGGTGAATTTGATGGGTTTCATAACGATCTCCTGGTTGCCTTTTAGGTTGCGGCAACCCGGAAAACGATCAAGCCCTGTGTCAGGTATGTCGCGCGGGTGTGATGGGTGGTGCGGGGAAGTTTTAGATCGGCAGAGCAGTCGTGTGCTTAATTTCGCGAAGAACAAAGTTCGATTCGACCTGCGCCACCAGATCAGAGCGCAAAAGGTGCCGGGACATAAACGTCTCGTAGCTTTCCATATCGGCCATGCGGATTTTCAGCATGTAGTCGGCCGACCCACTTACCGCGAGGCATTCGAGGATCTCTTCGTGCTGGCGCACCAGCGCCATGAAACCCTCCACGCTTTCCTGGGTGTGGGTGCGCAGGCGTATTTGCGCCAGAACGCAAAGCCCGCAACCCGCGTGTTTGGGCGACAAAAGCGTGACGCGCCCGGCGATGAGCCCCGTGGCATCAAAATCCTGAAGCTTGCGCCAGACGGTGGAGCTTGCCATACCCACCCGCTCCGCGAGAGACTGAAGCGACAACGTTGCATCCGCCTGGATGGCCCGCAGAAGCCGGGATTCTGGATCAGAAAATTTCATCTATCAGCCCTTATACGGGAGAAATTTCCCAAAGATCGCCTCTTGGGCGGAAATTTGGAAGCCTTTTTCGCAACGGTTTGGCCATAGATCCTGGAAAGGAGAAACCCCATGCCCAAATCCGAAAAATACAATTCTAAGCACCCCGATGCCCAAGGGCTTTTTTCCTACACGTCCGAAGAAGACAGCGTCTGGGGGGAGCTTTACGTCCGCCAGATAGACTTCCTGAAAGGCCGCATCTGTCAGGAATATTTCGACGGGGTAGATGCCCTAGGGCTCACCGCCGACCGGGTCCCGCAGGTCCGGTATATCGACGCGTGCCTCGCCAAAGCGTCCGGGTTTGGCGTTGCAGGGGTGCCCGCGATCATTCCGCCGTCCAAGTTCTATGCGCTTTTGGCGGATCGCAAATTTCCCGTCGCAACCTTCCTGCGCACCCGCGAAGACATGGACTACATCGAAGAGCCCGACATCTTCCATGAAGTCTTCGGCCACTGCCCGCTTCTGACCAACCGCGCCTACACCGATTTCGTGGAAGGCTTTGGCAAACTTGCCAAGGAGCTGGGCAAAAGCTATTCGTGGCACCTTTTCCGACTTTTCTGGTTCACGGTAGAATTCGGCATGATCCACACGCCGAACGGTCTGCGCGGCTATGGCGCGGGGATCGCATCCTCCCCCGCCGAGGCCAAATTCGCCACGGGCGGCAAGGCAGTCACCACAGACGCCGACCTACTGACCATGCTGCGCACCCCCTACCGCATCGACATCGTGCAACCCCAGTACTTTGTGATCGACAGATTTGAGGATCTGCCCCGGCTGATTGACTGCGACGTCGCCGCTGCGGTGGACGAGGCCAAGCGCTTGGGCGATTTGCCCCCGATGTTCGAACCCAAAGCGGCCGCGTAGCGAAGCGGTGCCGAATCTGATAGGTTGGCGACCCGGCCCGGCCCGATGGCGCGACCGCCGCGGCCCGGACTTTTTTGTTCAATCGAAACGACGCAATAGGCGCAGGGCAGAAGGACCGAGACCATGGAAAACATCGCCACCACAGGGAAAAACGAGGGCGGCAATGGGATCGCCGCTGGCGGTTTCGCCGGGGCGGAGGCCGCGCGCCTTTGGCCCCAATTTCAGCCCGGCGAGACGGTGCTGTTGGCCGCGCGCCCGCACCAGGGCAAGACGCTCCTAGCCCTGGCGCTTGCCGCGCAGGCAGCGCAGGCCGGGCCCGGCGGGGTGTTTCTAACTGGCGAAGAAAGCGCAGCGGACGTGGCCGCCCAACTGGCGCGCATGGGGCTCGTCCAAGCGGGGGTAAAGACCCTATCCCGCGACCGGATCGGCACAGCGGACGTGCTGGAGCAGATCGAGTCGGCGGCGCCCGGGACGCTCGTTGCTGTGGACTACCTGCAAGGGCTGACCGGCGGCCCGCATGGCGCCGGGGTGGCTGCCATGCGCCGAACGGCGCGGGCGCGGGGTGTGGCCCTTCTTTGCCTCTGCCAGGTCTTACCGGGGGCCGAAGGGCGGATGCCCACCGCCCAGGACCTGCGCAGCGCTGATGAATTTGGCCTGGGCCAGTTTGACCGCCTAATCGCGCTTTTTGATGGGCGCTGCGAAATCACCGCCCTCACCCACTGAAAAGGCGGCGGAAAAGTGGTCCAGAAACGGGGCCTAGAAAAAGCCTAGCCCGCGGCGCGGTTCGCGGGCTGGACTTCGTCCGCCGGACGCGAGCGAAGTCACGTCACTTGCCCATCGAAACGGCAACGCCGGTGATCCCGGTCATGCGCCGGTCCGTCACCGGCGTCGCTTCCGCGGTGGTCAAGTCCAGCCTGTAAAGACCGGAGGTATTTTGCCCGTCAATCTGCAGGATCACATAAGCGAGGTCGGTGCCCTCCTCGGGCGAAACGATGTCAAACCCCCGGCCGTCACCGGGTCTGCCGCGCCGCCGCCCGCAGTAACGGGGCCCACCGTTTCGAACTCACCCGCGTTGTTGGCGAGGCTCCCAAGCGCGTTCGTGCACGCGTCAAGCGCCTACTTCAAGGCGCTACCCGCCTTAGCACCCACGAGGCATCGATGTAGGCGTTGGCTTAGATCAGCGGCTCGGTGCCTTCATGGGCGTCGCCGGCGGCATGAAACACATCCGTTAACCGCAACACTTTGCAGGCCCGGTCGTCGCAGTCGCCAAAGCCTTTGGGAAACTAGACCAGGCTCGACCCGTCCGAGCCCATGGCGTCGATGGCGTTGTTGAAGTCAAACGCCAAGGCCAAGCATTAGATCTTGGCTCATAATGCAAAGCCTTCGCCCAGATCGGTCATGGCGCCCATGGCCGGGTCGATCACGTAAATGCGCCGGCGTTCGAAAAGCTCAGAAGACCGCCTGTCACCCGGGCGTAGGCGATGGCGTTCACCCTGGTGACCAAATGAAATGTCGCCGGGGCTTGCCAGGCTATTGATGGTCACAGGCGTTCTGCCGTCCCCGGCAATCGTGCAACCCGTAAGCCCGGCGTGGCCACCGCCGTGGACCGGATCCGAAATGGCCAAACAAGCGGCGGCTAAAAGCCAGG